>JALQWE010000147.1 GCA_023258825.1 Planctomycetaceae bacterium
GCAATATGCCAGTCCTGCATGCCGCGCAATCTCCGCGGATTTGTATCTTGCAAGCGTTTATTTTTTTAGTGTACAATGAATAGTCGAGACTTTGAATTGTCTTTTAGCAGCCGCTCGAATCAAAGGGTTCCGCTTCTATCATACCGCATTGTCGTCGCCTGAGCTACCGGCTTCATGACGATGCGGTCCAAATTCACGTGTTTGGGACGCGTGGCCGCAAATGCAATCACTTCAGCAACATCATCGGCAGTCAAAGGCTCTGCAACACCTTCGTAAATTTTGGCAGCACGTTCCTTGTCTCCGCCAAATCGCTTAACTGCAAACTCATCAGTCTTAACCATTCCTGGAGCTAACTCAACAACTCGGACTGGCTCTCCTGCAAGTTCTAATCTCAAAGTTTCAGCCAATGCAGCTACTGCATGTTTGGCCGCGGTGTAACTGCCGCCATTTTCATAAACGATTCGTCCAGCGGTTGAACCCATCAAGACAATGGTTCCTTCACCTGACTTAATCAAGGCTGGAATGATCGCCTTAATTGAACGCAATGCGCCAATAACATTTACGTCGTAAGCCTTGATCCAACTTTCAACATCAGCTCGTGATGAATCCCACGCTGAATACTACTGCGAACCTCTGCCAGCTGCGCACGCGTGTTTACGCCGAGTGCTTCATCGAGCGTCAGGGTGCAGGCCGCGTCGACCGTGTGACCATCATCCATCAGAATCCGCGGACAATCCGTCAGATAATACTCCGACTGACTGTTGTTGGGACGCAGACTGCGCAGGGACTGCAGCAGCAGGGGCGCCGAAAAGGCATAACAGCCCGTATTGATTTCCGTAATCTGCCGCTGCTCGACCGTGGCATCCTTCTGCTCAACAATGCACTGAAACTGACCGGCAGCATCCCGCACAATCCGCCCCAGGCCTTCGTTGTTGGCCGTCTGAGCTGTTCCGATGACGCAGGCCGCCCCGGTCTGCTCGCGACGTTCCAGCAATGCACGCAGCGAGCTTCCCTTCAGCAGCGGAGTATCTCCTGCCAGAATCAGCACTGCACCCGTGTGGCTGGCCAGCGCGTCTTCGCACATCATCACGGCATGCCCGGTTCCCTTCTGCTCGGTCTGCTCAGCGAAGATCACGTCGGCATGACCTCGCAGCGCGGCACGGACCAGATCTGACCGATGCCCCACGACCACCACCAGCTTGTCGGCACCCGCAGCACGTGCCGAATCCAGCACGTACTCAATCATCGGCCGGCCACAAACCGGATGCAGGACTTTAGGAGTCTCTGACTTCATTCGGGTGCTTTTTCCCGCTGCCAGCACAACGGCCATGACGCCCGACATACTCCGCATCCCATTTCAGAAAAAAGTGCATTTGCAAGTGGAAAAATGTGGCATCCGCCTGACACCGATGGTAGCCCCGCGAACTGTCTTCACAGCGGGAAATGACGGGACTCTGAACCCAGCCGACCGGAAGAGTTGCCGCCCGTCACAGACGCTGCTCAGTAACGCAGGCCAATCTGGCCAATGAAGCCGGAATCGATGTCCATCTGCGACGGGTTCGAGGCAAATTCCATGTTGCGATCCATGATCCAGCCGCCTTCGATGTACCAGCTGTAAAGCCCCGCGTTCATCTCGAAACCACCCAGAATGCGATAGTCAGAGAACTCAACCTGAGTGTTCTCGGTGACGCCGCCGTTGGTTCGCTCGATGCCGTACGCCTCCACATGATAGGCCGCTCGAACATACACCCACTTGGACCAGTAGGCTTCGTTCCCCAGAAACAAACGGACTCGAGCTTCCGGGTACATCAGCTGCCATTCCCAGTAATCATCTCTGTAGATCAATCCCGCGTAAGGCAACACACGATCGTTCACACGATCCCAGTACATCGCACCCAGTCCCAGTGTCCAGAACTGATCCAGTCGGAACAGGAAGATACCGCGTCCATCCAGCTGAAACCCATCGCTCCATGGATCAGATGCAAAGTCGGTGTTAATCGATGGGGTGATACCCATGCTGACACTGACCGGACCCGCTGAAGGACTCTCCAGTTCAAGATCCACGCCGAATCGAAACAGGCTCCGCGGCAGATCAAAAGCACCAACTCCGCCGTTCACATTTCGGTAGGCAAACTGATTGGTCCAGTTGAACACCCAGCCTGTGGGCAACTGCGACGAATAAGCCAGGTCATAGTCGATTCCGAACGCCTCAAATTCACCCGCCGCCGGATCGGACAGTGTCGACGAAGGCAACCAGGAAACGTCCACGCGATTGTTCCAGCCAAACCGGTATGGCTCGGCGGGATTCGCCCCATAGCTGTAAAGTCCCTGGGCTGGCATGCCCGGCTGATACGGATTCACGGGTGCTGCCGGCATTCCCTGCAGTCCCTGCATCGAAGGATCACCGAGGAACGGATCGCCATTCATCGGGGGAGAAAACGCATTCCACGTCGTCCCCTCCTGAAAGATCGGCCCCGTTGCTGCGGGTGCCCCGCAACAGCCCTCAGTGGCATTCATCGGCCCCTGAAATCCCGAGACCGAGTTGTCGGGAACAATCGTCGTGCCGGACTGAGGCTCTGTGCCTGTGTTCGCCGGAGCGACTTCCGCATCCGACGGAATCGGTACCCCGCCGTCCTGAAACAGCGACACCGATGTCAGCCGCGGCTGGTACACCGACGGACCAGACGAGTACACGGCCGGCCTCATCACCGGTTGCCCCACAGGCCCATTGAAACGAACGGGAACCTGCCGGGACATCCCGGGCCCACCGGAATACTGAGGCACCTGGGAGTTCCAGACGCCAGGCCCGACTGCCCCATAGGCCCCATTCATGCCGGAACCTGCCGGATAGCCATACTGAGCAAGGCAGGAACGCGACAGCATTCCCAGGGCAACAGAGGCAATCAATACGGGAAGGATGCTTTTCACAACAGCACCTGCTGAGAAGGGAGAAGAGATCGGGCGGGAGAACAGATCCATCGTCGCAGGACCCGCGATTGCAGGTCAGGAGAGGAGAGAACTCTGCGACTTGAGAGAAGTTCCGGGAATTCTGCGGATTCGGCCAATCCGGTCAACACCAACACCAGCGAACCAGGCAAAACTCACCGGTCCACCAGACCAATCGGCGTTTCAGCGCCTGCCCTTCCGGCGGTTCCTGCCGATGGCAGAAACCCCAAACGCCCCATTCAACCCAGACACCCGGAAGCCGTTATCTTTCACAGATATCAGTCCGGGCAAGGCACGAAGAAAGTCACGGGAGCAGGCAGTTCACCCGAACTGAAAATCACGCCTGGCAGAAGCCACGCCATTCCATCCAGCGGAGACATCCCACGCAGCCCTGGCACCCCAAACTCACCAAACACGGTTGATTTCAGTCGATACGCCGCCAGAATCACCACGACGAACGCACGTTCAGGAACTATGCCGCATGTCGCATGACTCCACCTTCACCTTCAGCACGCCCCGGATGAAAGTCACGGACTACGTGGCCCATTTTCTGGCGGAGCGTGGTGTGACGGCGGTGTTTGAGTTGTCCGGGGGCATGATCACGCACCTGCTGGATTCCGTTGCCCGGCATGGAAAAACCAGAATCGTAAGTACTCACCATGAACAGGCGGCGGGCTTTGCTGCTGACGGCTACGGACGAATGACAGGGATTCCCGGAGTGGCGCTGGCCACCAGTGGACCGGGAGCCACCAATCTGCTCACCGCCATTGGCAGCTGCTATTTCGATTCAACCCCGGCTGTCTTTATTACGGGTCAGGTCAATCGTCACGAGCAGAAGGGGCAGCGCGAGATCCGGCAGCTGGGATTTCAGGAAACGGATATCGTGAGTATGGCGGGACCTGTCACGAAGCAGGCACGTCAGATTCTGCAGGAGGAGGAGCTTCCAGCGGCACTTGCAGCCGCCTTTCAGCTTGCCACCAGTGGACGTCCTGGTCCTGTCCTGCTTGATCTTCCGATGGACATTCAGCGGGCGGAAATCGCAGTGCCACAAACCACTGTTCCGCATTCCCCGCCACGTCCGAAGATTCCCGGCAGCCATGAATTCTCTCAGCAACTGCGAACAGCTCTGGCAGCGGCCAGTCGGCCACTCGTGCTGGTGGGAGGTGGAGTGCGAGCTGCCCGCTGTCAGGAACTTCTCGAACGCCTTGTGACTCAACTGGGAGTCCCTGTCGTACATTCTCTGATGGCCGTGGACGTCCTTCCTCACGGGCATGCGCTGCGAGTGGGCATGATTGGAACCTATGGCAATCGCTGGGCCAATCTGGCTCTGCAGCAGGCCGACGTCGTGCTGGTCATCGGCAGTCGCCTGGACGTTCGACAGACGGGTTCGGATACCGCTGCATTTTCGCGGGGCAAGACGATCTTCCAAGTCGATTGTGAACGTGGAGAGATGAACAATCGCGTCTCGGGATGTGTGACGCTGGAGGCGACTCTGCCGGACTACCTGAGCCAGACTCCGGAATCACTGGTGGCGGTGCAGTGCGATAAGTGGCGGCGAAAGATTGAAGAGCTGCGCGAGCGATGGCCGGATGATGCGGAGCACACCGGGGTTTCGGGGATTCATCCAAATCGTCTGATGCATCAGCTTTCGGAAGTCGCACAGGGTGCCTCGGCTTTTGTCGTCGATGTCGGGCAACACCAGATGTGGGCCGCGCAATCTCTGCGACTTCGAACCAGTCAGCGGTTTCTGACATCCGGCGGTATGGGTGCGATGGGATTTGCTCTTCCGGCGGCCATTGGCGTTGTGCAGAGCCTGCCCGATCATCCCTGCGTCGTGATTGCTGGTGACGGAGGTTTTCAGGTGAACATTCAGGAACTGGAAACGATCCGTCGCAACTCATGGCCCATCAGGATGCTGGTGGTCAACAACAACTGTCATGGCATGGTCCGACAGTTTCAGGAGAGCTATTTTGAGCGACGTTATCAGTCCACACTGGTAGGTTATAGCGCGCCCGGTTTCTCCCGCATCGCTGAGGCCTATGGCATTCCGGGACGACGCTGCAGCAGCCCTGAAGAGCTTTCGGCCTGTCTGCGCTGGCTGATGGATCAACCGCCGGGACCGCGACTGCTGGAAGTGGTGATTGATACGTTTTTGAATGCGTACCCCAAAGTGGCCTTTGGCTGCCCGCTGTCTGAGATGGAACCGCTGTCGAGCCCTGTCGACATGGAATCGACCTGACCATGCCTTTTGATTTCAGCGGCGTGGCCACCGACTGGCTGGCTAGCACTGCAGGCTGACGTGGCGGAGTTCACCGCTTTCCGGGACGGCGAAGATAGGCAGTTCCCGCTGAGCATTCTGCGAATACAGGACCAGCGTGACTTCGTTGCCCTTGCTGCTGAAAAACAGCTCGTCCGAAAAACCGCGCATCAGCAGCAATCCGCGTCCGCTGGCCAGCATCAGTTCCGGATCATTGCAACGTTCGAAAGCGGCCTGAACATTGAAACCCGGCCCTTCATCCCGGATCGAAATCCAGAAGCCGAACAGCCCCACCAGCTCGGTGATGTAGACGTGCCGGGAACTCCACGGCTCCAGCTGCTCGCGTTCACGCGCCAGGTCCAGAAACGCGGATGTACCGTCTTCCTTCAACTCGGAACTGATCTCCAGGTTCCCGTGATAGAAAGCGTTATTCAAAGCCTCTTCCAGCGCCATGCAGAAATGATTTTCCCGACTGACGTTGACCACATCAAATTCGCGGATCGAACTCAGCAGGCGTTCTCTGAGCGGTGAAATGAGTGCTCGACGTGTCGGCACAACAAACTGCGTCAGCCTGAGATGAGCGTTCTGGACAGCGATATTTTCCTGCCAGGAAAGTTCCATCGTCATGATGTTGCTCACCGAAAAAATGCCGAGGGCCGGAAGGATGGCGGATCCACTCAGGGACAATCTGCTTGTTGTTGCAGACGCAGGCACGGACTGCAATCAAAATCCGTGAAAATTCCGCGTAGACGGGTCAGGGGGACCCTGAAATTACCGAACGAAAACGCCGGGCCTGCTCGACGGACGCTCCTGAGATAACGGAATCGGGGGGCCCCGGCAAAACTTCGACGGCGGGCAGCAGGACGGGAATTTGGGGCCTGAGCCCCGAAAACACTCCGGAACGGTTGCAGTCCCCGCCGGGTTTGCTGTACTACGCGCTGCACATGCGCGAACGCCCCGAAGGCATGCTGCTGCCGCTTTGTCGGCCATCATCGGGGGCAGCGGTCACTGTCTAAAAGCGAAGCAGAGCCGCTTCCAGAATTTGTCCAGTACGGAATTCAGGCCGAAAGAATGCAACGGATTTTCATTTCAGGAATCGGCGTCGCCAGCTGTCTGGGAAACGATCGTCGCACCTTCTGGAAAAACATCATTTCCAGTCAGTGCGGGATCGACACGCTTAAGATTCATGACACCAAGGACATGGAAGTCAACATTGGCGGCGAGGTCCGGGATCTGAACGAATCCCGCATCAACGTGAATGACAACGTGTCCACTCGCAAGATGGACCGAGCATCGCAGTTTGCTGTCCACGCCGCTCACGAAGCCCTCGAAGACGCCGGTCTTCCCACCAGCAACATCGGTGAAAATGCTGCCGTGATTCTCGGCGCCGGACTTGCCGGACTGGAAACCTACGAAACTCAGCATGAAAAACTGCTGACACGCGGACCGTCCCGCGTTAGCCCGTTCACCATCCCCATGCTGATGCCCAACGCGCCTCCGGGAAATGTCAGCCTCGCGTTTGGTGTGCAGGGCACCGCTTACACCTGTAGCAGCGCCTGCTCATCCTCCGGTCACGCCATGATCGACGCGTTCGAATTCCTGCGTCGCGGCGAAGCCGACTTTGTGCTGACGGGTGGCACCGAAGCGTCCCTCACCCGACTCGGTATTTCGTCCTTCGTCAACATGCGTGCCATGAACAAGTCGATGAACGACCGCCCCAAACAGTCCATGCGACCGTTTGACGCAGACCGCGGCGGGTTCATTATGGCCGAAGGCGCCTCCATTCTGATCTTCGAAACCGAAGAACATCTGCGCAAACGTGGCGGTCGTGCGTGGGGCGAAGTGCTGTCCGGACAATCCACCAGCGACTCGTTCCATCTCACACAGCCCGATCCTCAGGGACGCCAGGCCGTACGCGCTATTCAGATGGCCCTGAAGAAAGCCGGGCTCGATCCCGCCGCAGTGGCTGATCACACCTACGTCAATGCACACGGCACCAGCACTCACTACAACGATGCCATGGAAACCGTCGCTCTCAAGTCCGTCTTCGGAGCAGACGCTCACAAGCTGCAGATCAGTTCAATCAAGAGTATGCTGGGGCACATGATCGGCGCCGCCTGTGCCGTTGAAATGTCCGCCTGCGCTCTGGCACTGTCGTCCGGAATTCTGCCACCCACCATCAACTACGATACACCGGATCCGGAATGTGACCTGAACTACATTCCCAACACGGCGATCAGCAAATCCTGCCGCTACGCCATCAACAACAGTTTCGGCTTCGGTGGCCACAACGTCTCCCTGGTGCTCGGCCGCGTCGAAGACCCGACGCTGCAGCGCACGGATCTGTGACGCAGCACCCCAGCCACTCCGTGCGGCACCGCACAGCCTGCAAACCCGGTTCTTCAGCGTTTCCGTGCTGTTAAGCCCACGGCCTGGTGCTGCCCGGGTAAGACTGACACCGGGAGGTTGCGGGAAGAATCGAATTGACTTTGGCCCTGTGCTCTCTACAACACAGGGGCGCAAGATCTGCGCACGGATTGCAGGCCACGCTGTCACCCAAAGTGCACGTGCCCGCCGTCCGTCAGGCTCAGTTTCCACGATCCGGTGCGGAGTGCTCAGACATGACCCAGACAGTTGCAGTATCCGGCGCCTCCGGACTGATCGGAACTCGCTTAACTCAACTGCTGAAAGCCAGCGGAAAAACCGTCGTCCCCATCAGCCGCCGTTCCTCCGATAGCCAGACAATTCTCTGGGACCCGGCCCAGGGATTCCTCAACCCCCAGCGTCTGGAATCCGTAGACACCATCGTGCATCTGGCCGGTGAAAACATTGCTGCCGGACGCTGGAATGACTCCCTGAAACAAAAGATTCGCGACAGTCGTGTCCAGGGGACTCAAAACCTTGTCAATTCGCTGAAGGGACTGCAGAAGCGTC
>JALQWE010000148.1 GCA_023258825.1 Planctomycetaceae bacterium
ACGGCAGTTTGCCGCATACTGATGCTGCTCGGAGGCGTCTGGAGGCTACTGGGCGTTCTTCTGTGGCTGATCCCCGCCCCGATTCGCGACCTCGGCTATCGACTTGTTGCTCGATTTCGGTATCGCCTGTTTGGTCGCCGGGAAGCCTGCCGTATGCCCACTCCGTCCGAGCGTTCGCGTTTTCTGGACTGAACCAACTGATCAGCCAGAGATGGCCCTCATGGTTGGAAACACCGCTCACGACGCCTCGCAAGCGGCAGACCAGCGGTGGGGAAACGGTCAACGCCGGCTGATTGCTCTCTTGTGGTCCGTCACCAGAGAAACTTATGTCGTGGCGACTGCTGCCTGTCTGCAGTCAGTTCTCTGTCCGTGGCCTGGGCGTCCTACGGAGAACCGGTCGCCAGATCCATCCAGACGAGTCGATGATCGGAACAGTCGATCAACTCGAAGCCTGGTGATCCCGGCAGTGGCCAGAAGACACCCGCGTCCCTGACCATCAGTCCGCTGGACGGCAGTACATAATCAGCCCGCAGATTACCCACCGCGCGGTCTGAAAAATCGGCGGTATCATGTCGCGCGTTGCCCAGTTGACGCTGATTGGCCTGCCCCTGCTGTTTCGCAGCCTCCTCTGCCCCATCACTCTGAGGAATTACCGCAGCATTCACCCTGGCATGCTGCAGCACCTGCTGGATGGCCCCTGTCACGCTACCCCCATCAACAGGATCCGCATTCAGGTCGCCGAGGATGACAAACTGCTCATCTTCAGCAAGTCCGCCGGATACACCAGCATCGTCAATGATCCACGCATTCGCACCCGTTCCCAGATACTCCTTCCAGAAACGAATTTCATCGTGGTTACGTCGTCCATTGCGGTCTTCAGCACCATCGAATGCTGGAGGTGTCGGGTGACTTGCCAGCACGTGCACAACCTTCGATCCCACAACAAACGGGAGATCCCAGTGGCTCTTGGAAGATAATGCCAGGACATTCAGGTCCTCAGAGGAGTACCACGGATCCCCGCCCTCGGATGTCAACGGCAGCATGGGATTCGGCAGACTCTTCCACAGGAGATTCCGGAATGTTCGCACCTGCGACTGACGCAGTGGAAAACGGGAAAGCACCAGCATTCCGTACTGCCCGGGAAACTTTCCAAAACCGACTGCGTCCGCCGGACCACCTTTCTGACCATCGTGATCCAGATCCCGATCTGTCGGAATGCCGGTGTTGACAGGCAATGACACCGTAAACTCATAGGTCAGCGGATCTTCATCAACCCAATCCCCAGTTGCCTGCAGATACTCATTCAGAAACAATCGTACAGCCGTCCCGGATTCCTCAAAATCAAACTCATTCAACAGCACGATGTCCGGACGGATTTTTCGCAGAATCCGGGCGACTTTTCGTGCCTGGAGATTGCTTCCACCTGCCAGATCGTGGGACAACTGGCCGCTTTCCTCCCTGTTCAGGCTGCAATTGAACGTTGCCACGCGGAATGCCGTCTCTGAGGCACTCAGCGAAAACACAGTGGATCCCCAGAGACTTGCAAACACCACAGCAAGGCATCGCTGCCAGCCAAACCGCAAATAACGAGGCTGCCGATGTCCCCTGCACATAATGAATCTGCCCGTCATGACAGCCCCCGGGTCGCAATGCTCTCTGCGCATGCTGCTGATCTGAGTGACTTCCGGGTCGTCAGCAGCGTGACACCGACCCAGTCACCTGGATCTTACGAGCGAAGATGACGTTGGAAAGTGCCCGTTGAGAAATTCCCTGTCACTTCCGGGATTCGCGACCGATTCTGTTCACCGGTGCCCTTCCCTCCTGACGGCCCAGAACCGCACCAGCAGGCTTCAGAGCCGCTCGCCCTGCCCCGTCGTCAGTGTCCACTTTTCCCGGATTACTGCCGCAGCAACCGGACTCGAATCTCTTCAGCCAGCGATTCAGTTCCACGACCAGGAGCCTGCTGCGTTTGTTCCTCAACGAGACCCTGGCGCAGTCCCTCCACCTGCATCCGCAACACCGGCAAGTCATACACCTGCAACAGGGCCCACGCTTCGTTCAGCACGGCCAGTCGTACCAGGCGCTGTGGGCACCTGTTCAGCTCATTCAATGCCTGCGCGATCATTGATTCAGCGTGCGCTGCTGGTAATCGAGCTGCCACCAGTGATTCCCTAATCAGCAGCAACTTTGCCAGCGCCCGAGTTCTTCGCAGACTCACAGGTATGTCCACGTCAACTGTCGCGTCCGTGGCGGCGTCCGACGTGATCGGGACACCCGCAAGCCGGTCCATCAGCTGAGTTTGCAAGTCCGTAGTTGCAGACGTCACGGGAAGTTTTCGAATCATTAAAACGGCGGCGCCTATTAGTCCAGCAGGCCGATCCCTGCTGTCATTCAATGTGAGCAGGGATTTCATCAGGCGAGACTGGGTGTTTTCGTCAGAAAAGTCTGCCTTCGCGATGGCCTGGAACAGCAGGCTCTCTGCACGAATCTCCTTCAGCTTCTCGACATCAGTGCACCCCGGATCGGTGGTTCCCGATAACTCCAGCAACAGATCCACGTCGAACTGAGATTCTGCAGGCTGACTCGATGTCTCTTCGAGGCACCTTTCCAGCCACTTCAGCACCTGCACTGCACCGATCTGCTGCAGGCCCCACCGTCGCGCGGCATTCCAGCGTGAGCGAAATGCAATGGCCTTGTCTTCGCCAAGATCCCGCGTAAATCGATCCACATCATGCGATGTCACGCTCAATAATAACCCGGTTGCGTCCACGGGATAGCCGGAATGCTGAATCTGCTCCGCCGTCTGCAGCAGACGACGGATTGTTTCCGGGCCTGCGGCCGACAATTGCTGAGGCTTCAGATAACGCACCTGCTGCAGAAGCAGGTCCTGCGCGTCACGTGGCCTGTCGGTTTGTTCATACAGATTCACCAGCGCCAGGGTGGTCTGCTGCAGCAAATCACTGTTCATTGTCTTCACGGTTAAAAGTCCCTGCAGAATCTGCAGGCGAACTTCGGAGTGGGACGGGTTCTGATCAGCCAGTCGTTCCTGCAACAGGAACAATGCCGACACCTGCAGCGTGAGCGATTCCTCTGCCCTGCGCGATTCCTGCTCTCGAATCAGTTCCAGCATTTCCGTAAGGTGCTTTTGCGAGGCCGCCTTGTCATTGCGAACAAGACTCAGGAATATCTGCACAACTCGGATTTCCGGCCCGCTGACAGACTCTGGCTTCAGCATCGACCAGGCCTGGTTCCAGCTCTCGGAATCCTGCAGGCGACTAAGGATCCGCAGGACCTCATCCAGAATCACTCGCCGTTCAGCCGGATTCCATGCGTCCGCCTGATGGAGCGCGGTCAGCTCATCAAGGATCGCAGGAAGAACAGTCGCTTCACTCGCAAGGCCTGGCCGAGCAAGAACTGTCGCAATCGCCGTCCGTCGCGTGTCGGCCTGTTTCAACAGAGTCGATAAAGCGGCAGCCACGACCTCCGGTGCGTTACCAGCGGCTGAAACGTCGGCAAGAACATTCAGCAACAGGCGACTGTGATCCCTCCAGCAAGATGCATCCGCTCGCAGCACCGCGTCCAGAAAATCGGCACGCCGGTTCGCTCGTTCGAATGCCTGATAAATCGTCTCAATCTCCTGCTCGAAAGCCAGCGGATCCTCCTTCAGAAACTGCAGGTACAAATCACAGGCTTCAGAGGTTTTTCCGGCCGTCTCCAGCGCGGCGGCCTGCTTTTTCAGTCCCGGTGGTACACGGTTGGACAACACCGCAATCCGATCCCGCTTCGCATTCAACAGCTCCCACTGTTCTGCCGCTTCATGAAATTCAGCCAGAATTTCCAGCAATGCGATCGAGTCCGGTGAAGCGGCCAGCATTGCCTCATATCGATCAATCAGCGGCTGGAGCCGTCCCAACTTGCCGAGCGCTCGAATCGCCTGCAGCCGTTCACCACCATCATCCCGGTCATCGTTCGGACGCAGACCGGAAAACAGGTTTCCTCCCGACGATAGTTTGAGTAACTCCCAGGCGGCCTCTGCGGCAAGCTCTGGATTGGCCGAGTTCATCCAGCTCTGCAGCTGCCGGCCCAGGACTGCCACTCGGGTTTCTGCACCCCGTCCCAGCCTCGCTTCAATCGCCCGCGCGTCTTCCCCCATGCCCAGTCGATCCAGCACCGGGATCAGGCTCAACTGCTGCTGTCGCGACAACGGCAGTCCGGTCAGTTTCTGTGCGGCTTGGCGAGCACGCTCCTGGCGATCATGCGCGAGGCTGACATTCAGCACCAGCAGTTCACCATCAATCACTACTCGCGGATCGGATGTCGCCAACCTCTCTGCGACTGCAATTGCCTCGTCAATCAGATCCAACCCGACGATCTGCTCGGCGATCCACAGCCGCAGGTCCGTCGCTTCGGGGGCCTGTTCCGCTGCTACCAGCAATTGATACAGCATCGGCGCAAGTTCCCCACGCTGCCGCAGCAAGTCCGCCTGCAACAGCCTGCGATCAAACTCAGACACACTCGATTCGGCAAGGCCCAGTTGCTGAGTCACCTCCGTGGAAGTTCCCACACACACCAGCACCGCTCTGGCCAGAACCCCTGAGATCAACCGCTCACCGGAATCTGCTGCCGCCACCTGATGCCGAAAGCTAATCGCTCCCGGTTGCGAAACAGCCAGCAATCGTGGTGTCAGTGCCTGCTGCTCCAGCGTCCGACATTGCAACAGGACCTGCAGCATCGCCCGAACGTCTTCCTTCGTCTCCAGCATGCCCGTCAGCAATCGCTGGTCAGTCTGTTCCAGCTGCTTACGCATCTCCTGCAGAGTTTCCCGCTCTGGAGTTCGGTTTTGCATCTCCTTCAGAAACTGCCGCAGTAGCGCTGCGTCCTGCCACTGAACAGCCTGCTGCAGCACGAACAGCAGCTGCGGAGGTGTCGATTGCGGTGAGCTGACCATTTCCAGCAGCCACCCCTGGTACTCCTCGCGACGCAGTCGAAACAGCGCCGGCGATGACCACTGCCCGCAGGCCAGTAGCCATTCCGGGGATGAAGCCAGTCGACGCAGACGTCGCAGGCACGCCTCCTCCAGTTCTCCCCGATCTATCCCCGCTGTCGACTCTTCAAACGCCATCAGCAAGCGCTGCTGAATCCGTAGTTGAATCACCCGGGCCACGACGTCCTGAAAATTCTCCAGGGCCTCGTCGACCGACCGCAGCAACGTACCTTCTCTGAATTCCGGCGGGGCTGTTTCCACAACCGCCATGACCGGCCCCCAACCCAACTGTTGCGGACATCTCTGCTGAATGACGTCGCGAACAGCGAGGGGCCCCGCGCACTGTGCCAGAATCCCCAGACATTCGGCGCATGCTTCTGCGAACGTGGTCGCATCCCCGCTCCGTGGTTGCTGCCACGCCGTCAGTTCTTTCGCAGAAAACAACGACGGACCAGGCTTTGCCGTTCCTGCGACACCAGACGATGTCGGCACCGCCGCCATTGGCAGCGTCAAATTCAGTAGCGTACGAGCTGCTTCTTCGGCATCGGCAGTCTGTCCTCCGCGAATAGCCAACCGTGCCTGCTGCAGCAACGACCACCAGTCTTCCGGGTCAGCAAGTCGCTGCTTCCGGCACAAATCCAGCATCACATCAGTCAACTCGAGCGACTCTGCAATTCGAATGGCCGTGTGTACATCCGTTCGCAGCGGTCGGTCGGCGACAGACTCGCGGATCAGGTCTCCGGGGGAAAACTGCCGGCGATCGACATTTTCCATGCCAAGCAGACGCCGCACGTCGTCCGGGTCGCGAGTAATGCGAAGCAACTGCAGTTGATAACGAGTCGCCGCTTCCGCGTTCTTCTCCCGTTCCGCTAACGCCACCAGCTCGGCCAGCAGAGTGGTGTCCTCCGGGGCCTCGGCCAGCAGTGATTCAAGAGCGGCCCGTGCCTTTCGGAAATCACCCGACTCACGAGCGACTGCTGCCAGATCCCGTGTGACTTCCCCAGCCTCGCGCCCCTCGCGAGACCGTTCTTCAAGACGCTGTAGTAACGCCGGCAGTGTCTGACTCCGCAGTGCCAGATCGGTGAGTGAGATCAGCAACGCTTCACGACTGTCCGACTCTGCCGACCGCTCAAAGGCACGCCAGTACAATTCGATCGCTTCGGCTGTCTGGAACTCATCCGCCAGTGTTTTGGCCAGAGACTTCAGCGCCGCTTCATCGTCTGGATTGATACGAACGGCTTTCCGCAACGCCGCTACCGCCGCCGCAGGTTGTCCGGCTTCAAATGCAATGTCCGCATAAAACTGCCATGAGGCCACGGCTCCGGGAGCCGATTTGGTGATTTGCTCCGCCACGTCCATGGCCCGCTGATAACGCCCCATCCGCACTTCCAGCCCGGCCAGCCTGCGCAAATGTTCCGACTGCCCGCGACGATCAATCTGCTGCAGCATTCCCAGAGCATCAGCCGCATCTCCGTAACGCCCCGTGCGTTCATACAAGTCCGTCAGCCGCTCCCATGCCGTCACTTTATCGTCGTCAAGCTGAGTCAGTTGCTGGCAGATTTCCACCGCCTCATTCAATCGTCCGGCCGCCTCCAGACAAACGATCAGCTGCTGTCTGACAGCAACCCCCGCTGACGAATCTGCTGCCAATACACCCTGTAATCGCAGAATCTCGGAGTCCAGTTGGCCGGTCGCCAGCAGAATCCGCACCCGCTGACTCTGCACCTCCGTCAGCTGCTCAGACGTCAAGGCAGCCGCAGCGGCCTGATCCAGTTGCTCCAGCGCCTCGCGAATCAGTTCACTCGCCTGCATATCTCCATCGGATGGCAACTTCCCTCCGCCAACCGAAGTCCCATCTGCGCCGCTCTGCGTGTCATAGCCTGAAGCCTGCAGCAGGAGATCTGCAAATAACAATCGATCCGAAAACTCAGGTTGCAGCTCACAGGCCTCGCGCTGTGCAGCGATCGCTTCAGCAAGCCAGCCCGCTTTCCGGAGAATTCCCGACAGACGCACCAGATTGTCCCGAGTCCGTTGCGGCCCTTCCGCCATCGCCTGCCAGATCGCCAATGCCTCTGACTTCTTCTGCTGTCGATTCAGGAACTCTCCATAAGCTTCCCGATATTGCAGCAGCTCCGGAGCAGCTTCCATCGCCTGCTGATACAACTCCCGCGCTCGCTCTGTGGCCCCCGCTCGGTTCATCAACTCAGCCACACGACTGAGAGTCGCCGCATCCCCGGGCGAGCCTGCGACCAGTTGCTCCCAGACCCGCACCGCGTCCGCACGCTGCTGGTCAGGCGTCTGATCCGAACGCCCAAGGCACAACAGGCCCCACGCGACACGATGCTCGTCTGTTGCCGTTCCGGCGTCCGCCAGGAATTCATACTGAAGAATCGCCTCGCCAATCCGACCATTGCGAACCAACTGCTCAATCAGAACCTCACGCACGCTCACATCACTCGGTGCAGCTGCGACAGCATTTTTCAGCCACACTTCAGATTCCTGCGGTCGTCCCATCAGCCCCAGTACAGACCCCAGACGACTCATCACGTCCACGTCTTCCGGCTGTTGCTGCAGCCAGAGCTCGTAGTGCCGCGCAAGCCCCGGCATGTCCCGCGAGTCACGATAAATGGTTTCAATCCGTCCCCGTATGTCCCGGTACAGCCAGCCCTCCGGATCCACTTCAGGGATCAGCCCCGAAAGCAACTCTACCGCTCCATCCGTCTGTTTCAACTGCAGCATCATTTCCGACATCAGTAGCTGCATCGGAATCCGCTGCTCCGGATCGTCCGACAACTCGGCCAGCTGGCGATATCGGTCCAGAGCCTCCTGCCAGCGCCCTTCCTGAGCCATCGCAGCTGCAATTTGCTCGCGAACCCGACGGTCCGTGGGAAACTGCTGCTCAAGGCGCATCCAGACAGCCAACGCTTCGTCCGGCCGCCGGGCCCGCTGCAGTGTCCCGGCATACTCCCGATAGAGCTCCAGCAGGTCTGCACGCCCTGGCCGCAGGGCAATCGCTCGTTCCCACGATGCCAACGCCTCAGCCGTCACCTCCTGCTCAGAGTACGCACGGGCGAGGTACCAGTGAGCAACAGCGTTCTCAGGTCGCGTCTGCACAACCTGTTG
>JALQWE010000149.1 GCA_023258825.1 Planctomycetaceae bacterium
GGCGTTTCAGGTCACGCTGCCTCGTGAAGTGACTTCCTTGTACCGATTGAAAGGTCGTAGCCGTACTCGGCAGTCTCGGACCTCGGAACAAAGACACCCGGCGATCGGTGAACGGTTTCTTTCCGCTCAGTTAAGTTGGCACTGAGCGTATCCCCACGTCACTCACACTACTCGGCGGTAACGGCGGCTTCGGGCTTGCCCATGGCTCGGACAATAAAGTTGAACATCAGGCGGTTGTAGTGCCCGTTCACAATCCCGTGTCGGGCCGTGGGATAAAACATCACGTCAAACTGCCGATTCGCCTGCTGCAGCGCATGCATCAACTGAATCGTGTTTTCCGGGTGCACGTTGTCGTCTTTCAGTCCATGTGACAACAACAGGCGGCCTTTCAGATTCTCTGCTGCCGCCACCACGGAAGACGCGCGATAGCCCTCCGGGTTGTCAGCCGGTGTGGACATCAATCGCTCTGTGTAAATTGTATCGTAGTTGGCCCAGTCCGTGACCGGGGCCCCGGCGATTCCTGCACACAGTCGGTCACAATGCGTCATCGCGTACGCAGTAAAGTAGCCACCGTAACTGTGACCGCTCAGACCAATCCGAGCTGGATCAGCCCACGATTGCGCCCCCAGCCAGTCACACAGAGACACCAGATCCCGTGTTTCTTCAACGCCCAGTTTTCGCCACGCAATCCAGGCACTCTTCGCTCCATAGCCGCTGGCACTACGCGGGTCCCATGTCATCACCACAATCCCCTGACTGGCCAGCAGATGGTCAATCAGCCTCGGATTCCACACATCACGGACCTGGGGCGCATGCGGCCCGCCATACGTTCGCAGCCAGACCGGATAGCGCACGGATGGATCGAAATCCGGTGGCAGGACACAAATTGCCCGAGTTGTGGAACCATCCGCCATCGGGACATCCCGCTGCTCAATCCGGCCAAATTTGTAACGATCAACAGGCAGCGGCACTCGCTCCGACACGACACGCACTTCCTGCCCGGCATGATCACGCACAACAACTCGCGGCGTCTGCGTCATACTGCTGGCAGTATCCAGAATCCATGTTCCCTGCGGGCTGACAGACGCACTGTGCTGACCCTCTTCCGGTGTCAGTCGCTGCAGCGGTGTTTCCGGATCAGTCAGCGACACTCGATAGACATTCTCGGCTATGCGGGAATCACGAGTCCCCGAAATCAGCAGCGAACTCTCATCACCGCTGACCGCCAGCAGTTCCCGAGCTTCCCATTCGCCCGAGGTCACCGGGCGGAACGAGCTTCCATCGGCAGCGACCCGGTACAAGTGCTTCCATCCGGTCCGCTCACTGAACATCAGAAAACTGCCGTCGCGCAGAAAATGGACGTCCATGGGATTGTCCACCCAGGCCTCTGTGCTGTCTCTGAGCAATTTTCGGCTGACGCCCGTGCGACGATCGGCGATCAGCACGTCCAGCCATGTCTGCGTACGATTCTGGGCATACCAGTAGACAGCAGAACTGTCCGGCAGCCAGTTGAAGTGAGCCAGAATAAAATCCTGCGGCGAGTACGGCTCGGTCGAGACCCACGTAATGTCACCACCGACGACTGGTACTATCCCCAGCTTCACCAGCGGATTGGTTTCTCCCGCTTTGGGAAAATGTTCCGTTTCAAAAGTCTGCTGAACGGTGGTGTGGTCACTGATGCGGAACTCCGGCACCGCTCGATCATCAAACTGCTGAAAAGCGATAAAAGTCCCGTCCGGGCTCCAGCGATAGGCCTGCCAGTTGCGGTTATACACTTCTTCGAAGTAGATCCAGTCCGCGCGACCGTTGCGAATGGACGGACCGGCATCATGAGTCAGCTGGCGAACCTGAGACGCGTCGAAATCCGCCACCCACAAGTCGTTGTTCAGCACGTATGCAACCGCATTCCCCACGGGACTCACCACCGGCAATTCGAGGGCTGCCGGTACGCCGCGCACAATGGCCATCGCCCCGGTATCCAGCGCAACACGAATCAGACATTCGCCCCAGTGAAAAACGGCCTGACGCTTGTGCGGAAGCACCTCCAGCCAGTCGCCACTCGCCAGCCGCCGGGCTTCGGCCTCCCCGAGACCATCGATCGTCATCAGCGCCGCAGCCACCGGCCCGACGTCATACCAGGCGCTGCGAACTCCCGTCGCTGCAGCAACTTTCTGCCAACCCTCTGCATCGCGCTGCAGGTACGAAGTTTCATCCAGCCAGGTAACGCGGAGCGGAGTGGCGTTCGGTAAAACAAGACGGTTGCTTCCGTAAACATGCTCCCATGTCAGCGATTCACGCTGATCCTGCCCCTGCGCCCACAACGGTTGAGCCCATGGGGGGGCCGAAATTGACGTCAACAGCAGCCAGAACAACAGTGGTCGGATTCGTCGCACCACGCCGCAGCCATCCAAACGGTTTCGCTCAGTCCACATCGCCGCATTTCCCCGTCTGACTCTTCTCGAACACACTCTGCACACACCCCCCGGAACTCGCCGGACCGTATCTTCGGATTTTCCGGGGGACTGTCCAGAATCGACGTCCATGAAAATCCATGTTCACAGCATTCAATTTTTGTTGCAAAGACAGTAAAACAGTGATTGGAAGAAGGCCGCTCGGCATTTCTCTCGTCCGACTCCGGATCCTCTCAGCATCTCATTTCCCCGAAAAACTCTGTCCAGTGTTCCCGGCCTCGCCGACAGGGTGTCGCCGGAACAGACAGCCATGTCGCGTCACCTGATCGTCCGGCTGACTTTGGAAGAGCAGAGCAATGGCAGCACCTGAATTCCTGACCCTGCTGAAAAAAAGCGGACTGCTGTCGCCAGCTCAGTGGAACGTTGCGCTGGAAGTTTCCACACATCACGACCAATCCGAATCTCTGTGTGCAGAACTCGTTCGCCTCGGACTGCTGACGACCTGGCAGTCCACACAGTTACTAAAGGGGCAGACAGGTTTTGTGCTGCAGCACTACCGGCTCCTTGAAGCCATCGGACGCGGCGGAATGGGGCACGTGTTCAAGGCCATTGACAGTCGCGATGCGTCCATCGTTGCCATCAAGGTCATGTCCCGAAAACTGTCCGCCAATCCTCATCTGGTCAACCGCTTCAAAAGAGAAATCCGCGCCTCGTCGCTGCTGAACAGCCCCCATATCGTCCGCACTCTGGATGCCGGACGCGTCGGCAAAGTCGACTTCATGGTGATGGAATATGTTCACGGGGATCAACTGGACAGTATTCTTGCCAAAGTCCCGCAGATTCCGATTCCCATGGTCTGCGAAGTCATTCGCCATGCCGCACTCGGTCTTCAACACGCCCACGAACGGAAAATGGTCCACCGGGATATCAAACCGGGAAACCTGATGATTGACTGGTCAGCCGAAGGGCAGGGCACTGTCAAAATCATGGACATGGGACTCGTCCGGCTCAGTGAAGACACCGAAGAACACACGTCTGTCACTCGTGCCGGACAGGTCATGGGAACGCCCGATTACATGTCGCCCGAACAGGGCTGGAACACCGCCACCGTTGATATTCGATCCGATATCTACAGCCTCGGTTGCACGTTTTTTCGACTGCTGACAGGACGCGTCCCGTTCCCCGGCGACAATCCTCTGCAGGTGCTGATGGCCCGCTGCTCCAAAGATGCTCCCTCAGCCCGATCGATCCGCCCCGAAATCCCGGAACCCATCAACGCCATTCTGCAGAAGATGACGCTGCGCGATCCCGATTCACGATTCCAGACACCCGCTCAGGTCGCCGAAGCGCTCGCGTCCTTTTCAACACCAATCACCGTCGAAGGCTTACGAAACAGTGCGCGGGATTCCAGCGACGAGGAGGGTCTGCTGCTGCAATCGGCCAGTCAGCCCGATTTCTCGGATCCGCAGGATGCCGGGTATCAGCAGTTCCTCCGCGAAATGGATACCGGGGCCGCTGTGGACCTGATGCTGGCCAGCACGTCCGCCGGCAATCACCCACTCACCGCCACACTCCCTGCCATCACCCCCAAACCGCTGTCCTTCTCCGATCGACGACTCAGTGACAGCGCTACCAGTCTGCGAAAACGCCGGACAGCACTCATTGCGATCTCTGTGTCCGCGGCCGCCGTGGCCCTCATTGCATTTGTCGTCCTGCTGAAAAACTCGAACACCCGGTCCGCCGTCCCGGTTGAAAATACCCCCGCAACGCCAGTCGTCGCCCCCAAAGCGACCCTGGCCAGTACTCCTCCCGTGAAGATTCGCGCCGGAGAAACGCTGCGGTTTCAGCCGACTTTTGAAGGTCCGGCCCCCGCAACTCCGCAACACGGGCAACTGCTCTGGAAACTCGGTGACTCTGCACCACTCGATGCCACCATCGATCAGAACTCCGGAAGTGTTCAATGGGTCGTGCCCGCTCAACTTTCCACAGCGGCCTACGTCATCCCCGTCGAACTGCACTTTCAACACGACGGAAACTCCTCCGTCGTCGCGTCGACTCAACTGGTGGCGTCCGTTCTCGCCGACACCACGGTCTGGGTCATGCCCACAGCACCACCTGCTCGAATCAAACCCGGACAGGCGTTCTCATGGACCCCGGAGATCTCTCCCAAAGTCCAACCCGACTCCGGACTCAGGTTCCGTCTCGCACGCACGGAACATTCTGATATGGCCCTTGATCCAGCCAACGGGACACTCACGTGGACTCCCGATGTCAGTGATCTCGGACGCCACCCCGTAACCATCGAACTGGTTGACGCCGGCGAAAAAAATGTCCTCGCCAAAGTCACTCGTACGCTGATGGTGCTTCCCGAATCTCTGAGTTTCAGTCTGCCCGTGCTCCCGGAACAGACGGTTCAGCCCGGGGCGCAACTTCGCCTGAATCTCTTCGAAAATCCCCCGCCTGTGCTGGGACGGCTGATCGACATCAAAATCCGCAAGGACGGTGCGCCTGCCGGCGTCGCTCTGGAAAATCGCGGCTCGGTCCTGACATGGAAGGTCCCTGCCACAACGTCCGGTCGGTTCGAAGTCATCCTCGAAGCGCAACCCCTCTTTCCCGAAGTCCGCCTTGCCGAAACACCCCCGCCCCAATCCCGCATCGTCATCAATGTTGCGCCCACCTTCAGTCGCCGGACTCCCCCACCCGACGATGCCGTGGCTCAAGCCGAACAGGAACTGCGCAACCTTTACAAACGTGATCTCGCCACGGTCTCCAAACGCACCGCCGTCACTCGAAAACTTCTCGAACGCGCCTTTGAACAGGATGCAGGAGCTGCCGATTTCGCTCTGCTGAAAATTATCCTCGATACCGAAAACAAAAGCCGCGTTGCCGATAGCCTGCTCGAGGCACTCCTGCTCCGCAGACAACGCTACGACATTCCTGATCTTGATCCCGCACTCTCAATCCTGCAGGATCTGAAAACGACCTCCCTGTCGCCAGCACAACAGGATCGCCTGATCGAACACAGTCTGCGACTGGCGAACGAGTCCTGCACACAGCAGAAATGGGCCAACACAGCTACGCTGCTGCGCGTCCCCGTTGAACTTCTTCGAAAAGCCTCCAAAGGTTCACTCGCAGAACAACTCAGCACGGACGTCACCCGCGCTGCTCAACTCGCTGCAGAACTCTCGGCCGGCAGTGGTCAGGCCGATGCTGTTCGCAGCCAGGAACTCAACGAAACACTCAAACGCTGGCAGTTTCAGCCCGCCTTCAATACACCGGATAAATTGTCGTGGGCCAGTACCAGCAATCCCCCGCAACCCGCACTGGCCAACAACGGTAAAGGGCTCTGGAGCTTTCCTGGCGATCGCATTCTGCTCAAGTCGGATAAAAAGGCCGCGTCCGTTGGTTTTCTGGATCCCGGCTTCGACTCAAACCGCTGGATGCTCCGCATGCAGGTGCAGGGCACCTCGCAGTCTCTCCTTGTGATCCTGGGCGCCAGCACCGCCTCTCGAACACTCTCCGGTCATCTGCTATGCCTTGATGATTCTGCCTTCGGTCGCGTCGTAGTGTTGCCCGCCAATACCACGGTACTGCCGGGAAATGCCACAGTCCGCCCGCCTCGTGATGGCTGGAATGATTTCGAAATCCTCCTGGACGAATCCAACCTCAAAGTCCGCCTGAATGGCGAACAAGTCCTGCAGGGGACCCTCCCCGCACTTAAGTCCGGCCAACCCGGACTTCTCTCGTCTCTCCAGCAGGCCAGCGGAGACACCGTGCTGCAACTGCGCAATCCCCGCCTGCTGCGGTTGCCCAGTCGGCCTCAACGCTGATGCCTCTGCCTGAATTCATCCGAAAAGGAACTCCACCCGCCATGCATCACCTGCCCCAGTTGCCGTCTCACGTCAGCTTCAATCTGCTCCATCGCACCTTCACGTCCCGCAGCATTCTCAGCTTGTTCCTGCTGACAGTCCTCCTGCTCACCAACCCACCCGCCGCCGCTCAGGATGCCGCATGGGGAACACTTCGCGGCCGGTTTCTGTTTGAAGGACCACTTCCCGCCGTCGAAAAACTGCAGATCGAACGCGACTCCGAAGTCTGCGGCCTGACAGGACTTGTCGACGAATCACTTGTCATCCACCCCGAAAACCGCGGACTGAAAAACGTCATTCTCTGGCTGGAATCAAAAACGCCCGTGCCCGTTCATCCCGATTATCTCAACAACGCCCCCAAGCCAGCTCTCCTCGATAACAAGGGCTGCCGCTTCGAACCCCGCGTAGTGCAGCTGCGCACAGGACAAACGCTCGAGCTCAGGAACTCAGACCCCGTGGCCCACAACGCCGCCGCATGGCTCAAACGCTCCACACCATTCAACGAAGTGATCCCCATCGGCCAGTCCACTCAGCGCATCATGCGCAAGGCCGAAACACTGCCCGCCCGCGTCGATTGCTCAATTCATGCCTGGATGCGTGCGTGGCTGGTTGTGCTGGATCATCCTTATGCCGCTGTAACGGACGATCATGGACGCTTCGAAATGCCCAATGTCCCTGCCGGCTCCTGGCGGATTCGCGTGTGGCACGAACGCCCTGGAAACCTCACGGAAATGCAACAGAACGGTCAACCGCAGGCCCTCGAAAAAGGCGCCATAACACTCACCATTCCTGCCGGCGGCGAACTCGATCTCGGCGATCTCAAACTGACCGCCAGTCAGCTGAAACGTGGCAAGTAACGCCGCGCTGCACAAGCCGCCTCTGTTAACTCGCGACCAACGTACACCACGGTCTCGTTCCCGGGCACAGCTCTGCAGCCCGGAACACCCGTCAGCTCCTCAGACATCCGCCATCGTGCCTGTGCTGTCCGCAAAGGTGTCGGTCTCCATACCCAGACGCTGCAGCATCGTCACAAACAGATTGGACAACGGCAGATCCTCACGCGCAGCTTCCTGCTGCCATGGCTCCGCTCCACCATTCCAGGCACCACCCGCCTGCCGGTCGCCCGCATAGTTCAGGTACTGTCCATGCCGGAATCCCATGGATTTTCCACCCGTCAGAATCAACGGATAGTTACGGGACAAATGGAAGGCACTGGATGCGGATCCGAACAACAGCAGTGTGTTGTCCAGCATCGTTCCGTCACCGCCAGGTTCCGGAGTGTCCTTCAGTTTCTTCACGAAGCCGCCATACACTTCGCTGAGAAATCGACAGTATGTGCCGAAGTTCTGCCACCCGCCCGGTTCTTTGGTGTCATGCGTCAGCTGATGAGTCAGATTGAATCCGACCGCACGCGCCAGATAATCACTGATTCCAATCCCATTCTCGCGACCTATCTGGTAGGTGGCCACTCGAGTCGAATCGGTGCGGAAGGCCAGATAAATCAATTCAAACATCGTCTGCAGGTAGCCTCGCGGATCGTCCGGCGTAATGTCCAGCTTCAGGTGATCCACATTCACTGTCGGCATAGGAATGTTGAACCAGCGCCGGGCTTTCTCTACTCGAATTTCCGTCTCACGAACCGACTGCAGGTACTCATCCAGTGACTTCTGATCAGAAACGGACAACGTGGCTCGCAGCGACTTCGCATCCGCCAGCAGGTCATCCAGTGCACTCTGACTGAGCGACAAACGACGCGCCGCATCCTCGTCACTCTTCACAAACAGCATGTCAAATATTCG
>JALQWE010000150.1 GCA_023258825.1 Planctomycetaceae bacterium
ACCAAGATTCGTGCCATTGAAATAAAGCGCCTGCAGTTGCCCTGAACCGTCAGCCTCCATACGCACCTTGAATGGTGGCAACTCGGCTTCTGTTACGGACGCAGCACTGGGGGCACCAAGCGGCATACTGATGTCAAAATCCCCCTCTGGTTCGATGACCTTCAGAGTACACATGAAAAAAATCAACAATTGGAACACAACGTCGATCATCGGCGTCATGTCCACAGCAATTTTTCCCGGAATGACTCGGTTTCGAAGCTTCATGAGAGGAACTCTGTCGTTGCAATCCAGACAAAAGAGACCAATGAGCACTGATGAGTGAGAAACAGATACTCAGGGGACAGACTTCTGAGTTGCCTTCAAAGCAAACCGCTGGAATTCAATCCCCTTTTCCTGACACATCTGAATCAGTTCCTGAATCATCCCGGACTGGATATCCGCGTCAGCCCGCACTTCAACCGTAACGTCTTCGAGTTTTGTACCGATGGCCGAATAGAACTGAGACTCCTGACGCAATCGCGGACGAACCTGTTCCAACGTCAACTTTTCGTCGCCGAAAAAGAGGAACGGCGTCTGCCCCAGCATCTGGCCCTTCGCATTCCTTTCAAAACCAAAGTTCAGTACGAAGGCATCTTTTCTCTGCACTGCCGGCGGCTTAGCCAACTGATCGCGTGGCAGCGCTACTCGTTCATCCGCCTCATTCTGATCAAAGTTATTGATGACCATGAAAAACGTAATCAGCTGAAACACGATATCGATCATGGGCGTCATGTCGATTTCCGGAATCGCCGCATTGGTAGGCTTGATCTTCATCGACACCAGTTCCAGGCGAAAGCTGACTTACAAAACTCACACATCACAACGAGCGGATTGAATTTCGGGCAGGCATTTTCTCAGGGAGACTTCTGCTTCGGCATCGCTGCGAATCTGCCCATCAGTCCTTCACTGACCATGCCGATCTCAAGCACCAGTCGCTGGATGCGATTTTTGAGGATACTATGAAAGACCATCGCGGGTATGGCGAGCATCAGCCCAATCAGGGTCGTCACAAGCGCCGTGGAGATCCCGTCCGCCAGTTCTGACGGCTTCGGTGACACAGTGCTCATTGCGATCTTGTCGAAACTGGAGATCATCCCCTGCACTGTCCCCATCAGCCCCATCATTGGTGCAATTGAACCAATCAGGGCCACATAGCTGAGGCGATGCTCCAGCCCCATGTTTTCATCTTCTCCCGCTTCCTGCATCCCCTCAACCGCTTCTGCATAGCCTCGGCTGAGACGGCTCATGCCGGTCGCGAGTACGCGGGCAACAAAGGAATCGTCACCACGAGCAAACTCGTAGGCCCCCTGAAAGTCCTTTGCGTTCAGCTTCTGCTCGAACTCTTCCACAAACTGCGCAGGCAGCAGAACATCACGGCGCACCTGAAGCAGGTTCATCATGATCAGGGCGACCAGAATGAATGACACCAGGAGAAACGCGGGGCCCCAGAACCAGCCACATGCGTTGGCAACATACGAAAGAAAGGAGCGAGACTGCACTGTCGGAGCGTCTGCAGCCGGCGTTTCCGCTGCCGCGCTTGCCGCCTCAGGTGCTGCTGCCGCCGGCGTTTCAGTAGTCGACGTCTCGTCCTGGCCGCGTGCCGACGGGCTGAACCCGAGAACTGGCCAGCATGCGACCAGACCAGCCAAAACCGTAAACAACACGACACGGCGACCTGGCAGTAACTGACCGATATGCAAAACTCGTGTCATTTCTGAAAATCTCCGATGAAATCTGGAGGCAAATCACTCTTTGAAAGCTGTCAGGAAACCAAATGCACAATTTAGTAAGTTCTGCGAAGCCTGCCACTCTGCAGGCCCCACGCATTTCGCTGAAACAGAGAACCCACGGGCCAGTTGCCCGGAAGGGCTTTGCGACAGATTGCGCTGCTCATGCTGGTCTGAACGAGACAGTCGGCCGTCATGTCGGCCTTCGCGGACATACAGGAAATCACTCAGTGATTACTATCAGCAGCGCCCAGAGCCCCCGCAATATTCAATTCGCCGTTTTTTTAGCCCACGAACTATTCGGATATCGTGACGCCAACTGTGCCCTCGCATCATCCGCTCTGTTCTGATGTCCAGCCGGGCCCCACAAGGAGCCCAGATGAAACAGCGCCTCAGCGTGCGACGAGGGTTCGGACGAATACAAAACATCGACATGCAGGTACGCCAGAAGCGCATCCTTCGGAAGACCCTTTTCCCGCAGGCAGTCGCCCTTCAGAACCCAGGCCCTGGCAAGTGTCCGCGTTTCGGACTCAGAGGCCTTACCAATCACCTCGTTCAGCGTTGCGATGGCCTCGTCAGACTTGCCATCCGCCTTCTGGCACATTGCTTTTCCAAGTGAGGCATCATAAAAGGCAGCTGACGCCCCCGCGTCCCCGGCACTCTCCTGAAGGACTCCTTCAAACGCGGTCAGAGCGCCGGCCGTGTCGCGTCCCGCCAGAAGCAGCAGCCCCAGTTGCACACCAGCCTGCAGCCTGTACCCTTTCACATCACTTTTCTGCACCTCACCCAGAAGCGCCCTCGCTTCTTCAGTTTTTTCCGGATCCAGCGATAGCAACTCTGCTTCCAGCAACGTCGCTTCAAGAACTCGAAAATTTGATTTGTTCTCTGTCCGGAAGTCCCGAATTGCTTTTGCCGCACCCGCCACTTCCGCCGGATTCGCAAACGCTATGCGCACCTGAGTCCTTGCGATCAGGAATTTCAGGTCTGCCACCAGCCGGGAATCTTCCCCGCTGTATTCCGATTGAATCTGTCGGTACTTCTGCAACGCAACATCCAGCGCCCCACCACGTTCACTGGACTGCGCCTGTGATAGTGCAGGTGGCTCCATGTCGAATCGAATCACCAGAACGTCAGACACCGGAATGTCCTGCGTCTGTCCGTTTTGCTGCCGTATCGTCAGCAAAGATGGCGTCATCGCAGTGAACTCCCCGCGAAACGTGACTCGATCACTACGACGTGTCACCTGATCAGCGGCAGCACCTGTCACGGATGCCACAACGGAGATCACACAGACTAAAGCACAAAGGCGGAAGATGTTCATAGGTCGTCCCGGGATGGGTTCCTGTAGTCTCAACGGATAACATTCAATGCCGACGCGAGGCAACACAAGATCAGTAGCGAGAGCAATCACTCAGGCGGAGCCTCTGGGGGACGTCCTTTTTTCCCACCACCTGCGTCACCCGGTGCTGTATCAGAGGTGGGTGAAGGTGTCATCGGCGGTCGCGACCGCGCAGGAGTTCCTGGCGACGAAGAACGTCCTCCCGGTCCCACCGCTCCGGGTGATGTTGCTTTGCCTGCATCCTTTGAAGTTGACCCTTCTGTGGATTTCGGCCGCGGCCTTCCCGCAGCCCCTGCCCCAGCTCCCCCGGCTGCTCGTTCTGCAGACGGTGTTGAGGTTCTGGGGCTCGCCTGTGGTCGTCCGGTAACACCTGGCGCCTTCGACTTCATCACTCTCCCACCCGGGATTGCAAGTCCGTCCAGTGCAGAGAAATCGCCGAGTTCCGGAGTCGCAATATCCAATTGATCCGGAAGCCGGAAACCGGATGACTCGGGCACCTCAAGCGTCAGCTTTGTCGCACCCGAGTTGCCGGGAACACGGACACGCTGCCGCGGCTTCCGCATCATCACAAATAACCCCCCGGCAACAGCCAGGCTCACTGCCACAATAACCACGGAAAACAAGATGCTGGACGTCCCGGATGGCCGCTGCTCCGTGGCTGCCGGAGCCGCGGCAGCCGAAACAATCGTCGCTTCCGCCGGCTCATCTGGTGTCACATCTGCGGCTGAAGGTTTGGCTTCCACAGCAGAGTTTCTGACGAGCGCCGTTGGGGAGTCGCCCAGATCTTTCTGAATGTCCTGATACAGGCGGTCAAATCTCGCAAAGCTAACATCGTCCATCTCACGAAAAGCCTGCGCAACACTGCTGATCTCAGCCAGTGCCGACTTCAACTGGGCAGTGGCCGCCGCTTTGTCACTGGTCACTCGGGCTATGCGACGGCGCGACTGGCTGAGTTCGTAGCGGGCGTCAAAAAATCGCGGCCGAAATTCACTCTTTGGATCCTTCATGACAATCTGCTGTAACCGCTTCGATAAAGCCCCCCAACCCCAGACACTGGTGGGCTTCCCGGATCCATCCCTGATGCCCTGAATGGACTGACTCAAACGCTCCGGCTCGGATGCCTCACCCCAGTCACCCAGAATCAAAGCTGCTTCAAATTGCGCATCAAGGTTCATCGCATTTGCAGCAAGAATCTCCTCAACCTGCTTTAACGCTTCAGGAAACTGCTGCTGACGACGACGACATCTTGCCAATCTGAGCAGAACTGCGTTTCGTCCATCTTCGGAAACCAGCCGCTCCGCTAGAATTTCGGAATAGGCGTTGCCGGCCTTTTCAAAATACCCCTCCGCACCGGCCTTGTCGTCCGTGACCCCAAGACCGAGCCCATAATACGTTTCGCCAATCCACAGCAACGAGTTGTAATCAGACTTGTTTCGCGATTCGTAAACCTTCTGCAGAAACTGCTCGAATGACGTTCGCACCTGGGCCAGCCGCTCCTGTTCCCCGGCGGCCTGCAGTCGCTTCAATTCGTCCTGCAGCTCCATCCCCAACTGGGTGTATGCAGCGAGAATGTCGTCGCCACCAACTTTCTCCAGTTGGACCATCGTCTCCAGTGCCTGCTCAATCCGCTGTGTTCCAATCAATGCGCGCAGCAACAGACGATAGGCCAGACCAGCAAACGAGCGACTCTGTACACCACTTTCCGGTCGTGCTGTGCCTTCGGGCACAGCAATCGCAGCCATGACGGAGTACTCACCGTGAGCCGTGAGCCGGTCGATTGCCGCCTGAAACTCACCACCCATGTTCAGAATACTCGCCAGAGACACCTCCGCAGCGACCAACTCTTCTGTCGGGGGAACCATGTCGCCAGACTTCTGACGGGATAGCTGAATTCCCTGTTCCAGCAGAGCCCGCGCTTCGGTCTTCCAACGCTGCAACTCCTCCGGAGGTGTTCGCCCGGCCTCAGAGCCCGCTGCGGACATCGCAGCTTCACGGGTCCACGCAGCCCAATAAGACTGGCCGGCACTGATACGTGCCGACGCATACTGTGGGTCGGATTCAGGCACTTCTGAAAACCAGCGAATGGCTTCCAAAGGCTGCTGCATTGTCCGATAAACACTCCCCAGCCGCATTCGAGCTTCGCCAGCACGACTGGATTGCGGGTACAGCGTCAGAATCTGCTGACAAACATCTCGAAGCAGTCGAGTTTCGAAATCCCTGTTGTCAGCTGATGCCATGTTCCACGCCGCCACGGCTGCTGCCATCGCAATTTCAGTGGAGTTCATCGCCGTATCCGGAGCCACCTTCTGATCATTTGTCATGGAATTGGTGGCCAGCACGACAGCATCCAGCGGATTCCCCTGCTTCAGCATGACGAAACTCAGGAGGTATCGCGACTGGGCCACCGCGTTCGCATCACTGTCCGCTTCACGCAACGACAACGCCAGCCTAAGTAATCGCCCAACCTCGTTCAGGTGGTTGTCGAGAGCAGCTTTCTTTGCCGCACGCTCCACGTCGTCCGCGGCTCGCGCCTGCTCATCTGTTAACTCCTGTATCTGAGCAATCATTCCCTGGGCCCGCGCAAAGGCAGCCGCAAAATCCCGTGGCTCGCGATCCTTCTCGCCAAGTACTACTTTCAAGCGACGACTCATCGACAACGCAGGCTCACGAAATGCCCCAGGGTACTTCGCGACCTGCTCGGCATGATTCAAAGCAAACTGCAGAGTTTCCGCCTTTTCCTTTTCAGACAGTTCACGAGTCTCCGCACGCTTTTCTTCGGCGATTGCCTGCTCCCAGAGTATCCCCAACCCGTATTCAGTCGTCGACTGCTGACGATTTTCCTGCAACCACAAACCAGCTTCCTGAATCACCAGATCAAAGTCGTTGCGCTGGGGATCGTTCAGACAAATCAGGCGAAAATGCCTGGCCGTTCCTTTCAAAGACTGCATGAACGGCTGGTCGGATTTGTGATCAAGGATTTCGTTGTAGATCCCAAGCGCTCGGCCAATGTCATCCTGCTCCTGATAACATTTGCCTTCCATCAATCGGGCGTACAACCCGTTTGTGTTGTTACGCCAGGCCGTGTGAATCGACTCAAACAGTTGTGCCGCCTGATTCAGCGTCTGCTTTCGTTCTTCTGAGCCACGATCGAAGGTCTGTCCTCGCTCATACGTACAGCGAACCAGATTCAACCATGCTCGCAGGTACTTTCCTTCCGCTTCCCGGCGACGCTGAAATGCTTCTTCGTCCTTCGTCTCGTCCAGGTACCTCGGGAATGCCTCGTACTGTGATTTGTACTGGTCATGGGCGGTCTGAAAAATGCCCTTCGCCTGATCAATCAGCACCCGCGCCTGATTCTGTAAGGACACCCGCTCATCCTGTGATGACTTTTCTGCTGTCTGCCAGACAAGCGACTCTGCCCGATCAAACAGCAACTCACCCAGCAGGCTGTTTGCATTTGCCGCCTGAGGATGCTGAGGAAACGCCTTCAGAAATTTCTGCAGCGCAACCTCAGAATCCGACAGTAACTTCTCTCGATCCACGGGCACTCGCGAGGCCGCACCAGCCTGCTGCAGAGTGATACCCCGCTGCAGATCCAGCACGTCTCGAATTTCCTGAGGCAAGTCTGTGCGAAGACTTAACCCATCAAGGTACTCAATCGCAGTATCGTAGTAACCTTTTTGCCGCAATCCCTCGATAAACGCCTGTATCGGCTCCTGAGCCTGCAGCAACCCCGATGACGGAAACGCCGGAACCAACAGGAGTGCGGCCAACCAGACACCCACTCGCATCTGCCGATGACTCTGCTTCCGATCGCACATCGCCAACCCCCCTGCCACTGAACAATCCGCTCGTTGACCACCCCGGAAAGACCACTCAGGGAATCAGAGCCCCTGGCAGGACGGGCAATCCGAAGATTGCTGATGACCCCTCAGGAATCCCCGCCTCAGCGACCACGACTCTACCCAAAACTACGCATCCACAGGCTTCGCCCCTGACAGGAACGAGACCCATACCTCGAGAGCATCCTCTCTGGAACAGCGCAGGTCAGCACTGAACACCCTTTGCGTCCTTTTCCGGTTTTCCCGCATCAACGACGTTTCCGACCGAATCAGCATACGCTCAGCCGCCTGAAGTCGCAACGAAGAAGGCGAAATCCGGTTTTCCCCTGTGGAAGAATCTGCCGTTTCGCTACAGTTTCAGAGACAAGAGACTACGTGTCCGATTGCAGCCCGGCAGTCGGTACGGGGCCGGTTTCTCCCCCCCAACGCGATGTCGCCGCTTTCTGATTTCCTGTCGAGGTGCTGTCGTGACCGATAATATTCTGATGGCCGATACCGATCGGGACCTGCCCAAGCACGTCAGAAATGGCTTTATGAGGTATCGGGATTTCAAGCCCCTGACTCAGGGGGGCGAGGCGATTCTGCGGACCTGCGTTGACGAAAACCTCGGACGCACCGTCGTTATGAAAACCCTGCAGCCCCAGTTTCAAAACCTTGAAACCTACCAGAAGCGATTTCTCCGGGAAGCTCGCGTCACCGCTCAGATTCCACATCCCTGCACAATCCCCGTTTACGAACTCAGCAGAGATGCCGAGGGCAATGCGTACTTCACCATGAAGAAACTTCAGGGACGCGACCTGAGCGATATTCTGGACCGAATTGCGGAAGGAGATCAGGAAACCATTCGCAAGTATCCGCTGCCATTCATCCTCAATGTGCTCGTTCAGTGCGCTCAGTGCCTGGCTTTCGCACACAACCAGGGTGTTGTGCATCGGGATATGAAGCCCGCAAACATCATGATCGGTGATTATGGCGAAATCATGGTGCTCGACTGGGGACTCGCAAAAGTCTCCAACATGAAGGACAACGATGAGGTGGACCGACTGATTCGCAGTGGTCAGCAGACAATACCGGGACGCCTCACAGGGCGTGGAGATGTTCAGGGCACACCCTTCTACATGTCTCC
>JALQWE010000014.1 GCA_023258825.1 Planctomycetaceae bacterium
ATTCTTACCACGGAGGCCAGCAGGGATGTACGGGATCTGCACGACCGCATGCCCGTGATTCTGCCGCCGGAATTATGGAGTCTGTGGCTCAGTCCGCAGGCCAGTCCGGGACAGCTTTCCGAATGCCTGCGTCCACTGCCTCCTGGCCATCTGCAGAAGCGCTGTGTTTCACAGCAGGTGAATCGAGCTGGAGTGGAGTCACCAGACTTACTGTTACCAGTCTCCGCACCTGAGCCATTGACCGCTGCAGGGATCGACCATGAGGACACCGGAGGGTTTCGATTTCCCGATTTCTGATGAAAAACCGGCGCTGCACTCATTCACTCCGGCACTTGGAGTCGGGCGGAGGGTTCTCTATGATGCGACCAGAGACTCTGTAGGCTATGTCCACCCCGTCCGGGCCCACCGGTTTCTGTGACCCGCCCATGGTGAATTCTGCAGCAGCTGGAAAACACCTCCCCCCAATCTCTGCCCCAGTATCATCACAATGAATGGTGAACCCTCCCTGTCTGCATTTGACTATCATCAGCGCACGCGTCTGATCTTTGGTGCAGGATCACTTGGTCAACTCGCGTCGGTATGCCACGAACTGATCGCTACGCATGTGCTGCTGGTGACAGATTCCGGGCTGCGCCGCGCCGGCCATTGTGAAAAAGCAGCCACCATTCTGACGCAGGCGGGCATTCGTTGCAGTGTGTTTGATGACGTCCCGGAGAATCCAACTTCAGACGACGTCCGCAGGTGTGCGGAATTTGCCAGGCCACTCGGCATCGACCTGATTCTGGGGCTCGGCGGCGGCAGCAGCATGGACTGTGGCAAGGGAGCCAATTTTCTGCTGACCAACGGTGGCAGAATCCATGACTACAAAGGCGCAGGAAAGACTCGACTGCCCATGCTGCCGATGATTGCAATCCCGACAACCGCGGGAACCGGCAGCGAAGCACAATCCTTCGCGGTCATTGCCGATGCCGAGACGCACATCAAGATGGCCTGTGGGGCACCCGGGGCGGCGTGTCGTGCGGCAATCCTTGATCCGGAACTGACACTGACCATGCCCGCGGCGGTCACGGCAGCCACAGGGATCGATGCAATGACACATGCGATTGAAAGTTTCGTCTCCACGCGACGGAATTCGATCTCTCAGATGTTCGCGCGACACGCATGGGCTCTGCTGTCGCAGTCCTTTACCACCGTTTTGCGGGAACCAAACAACCTGAATGCACGCGGCAACATGCAACTGGGAGCATTTCTGGCTGGTGCGGCGATAGAAAACAGCATGCTGGGGGCAGCTCACGCAGCGGCAAATCCTCTGACAGCGAGTTTTGGTACGACGCATGGGCACGCTGTTGGACTGATGATGCCCCATGTCATTCGCTGGAATGCGGATGTGGTTGACGGACTTTACTCCGAACTGTTGATCGCCTCCGGGTGGAAAGCAGACGTCAAATCGGGAGCAACTGCGGCGAACGTGCTGGCCGACGGCTTCACGGAATTCCTGAAACAAGCCAGTTTGCCGCTGGTCCTTGATGAGCTTTCCACACAGCCCCTTAGTTCACAAACGCTGCGCGAACTTGCTGAGGACGCTGCACAACAGTGGACGGGGACCTTCAATCCGAGGAAGATGAACGTGGAATCATTCCTGGCCCTTTATGGCGGTGCCTGTACCTGAACCGACTCCATCGTCTGCGTCCATGGACTGCAGCCTCGACAGCCCGTACTTTTTTGAAAAAGCACACGCAACATGGCGCTGATTGAGTTGAGGAATATTTCTAAAACTTACGATCTTGGCGAGGTCCAGGTTCACGCGCTGCGGCCCACAGATCTTTCGATCGAGCGGGGCGAATATGTTGCGTTGCTCGGACCTTCCGGTTCCGGCAAATCAACATTGATGAACACGCTGGGGTGCCTTGATCGCCCATCGACCGGCAGTTACCTCCTTGACGGGCAGGAAATCGCCGACATGTCCCGAAATGCCCGCGCAGGGATCCGGAATCGGCACATCGGGTTTGTTTTTCAGAACTTCAACCTCCTCGCGCGGACGTCAGCCCTCGAAAACGTGGAACTGCCGCTGCTGTACGGTTCGGCAATGTCTGCCGGAAAACGCCGTGAACGGGCCGTTCAGATGCTGGAGATGGTCGGACTGGGAAGTCGGCTGGACCACCACCCCGGGCAGCTTTCGGGGGGGCAGCAGCAACGAGTGGCGATTGCCAGAGCGCTGGTCACCAATCCGTCGATCCTGATGGGCGACGAACCCACGGGCAATCTCGATTCCAAAACCAGCCGGGAAGTGATTGAGTTATTCCGGCAACTGAACGAAACCCGGCAGATCACCGTGATTCTGGTGACACACGACCTGAATGTTGCAAAGCATGCTCGGCGGATTCTGGTACTGCGTGACGGGCGCATCGGCGCCGACACTCGCAATTATGAAGAAGCGTTTCAGTTTCTCCATTCTGCCGAATCGTTACCTGAGGAAGAACAGGCACCGGCCGAATCATCGGCGTAACATGAATCACTCATGGAAAGTGAATATTCGCGCCGATCAGTACAGACATGAGAAACGGACGCGGAAAAACCCTGCTTTTCATGCTGTGCCTGCCCCTGAGCAGTGCCACATCCAGCCTTACAGCCACCGCTCAGGTGATGCCAGCGGATGAGGATCACATTCGCTGGTCCGAACCCCGAAAATTGTCCGGGATCCGCCGGCCGGCCGGTCCCGAACCCGTGACTGTCGCAACCCAGGAAATGGCGGCCACTGAGCGCTATCTCTCCCTCGACGAATGCCTCAGAACTGCCCTGGCAAATTCCGAGGTTATTCGCGTGCTGACCGGAGTCGGTGCAACCGCATCCGGCAGAACTATTTACGACACTGCGATTGCTGTTGCGCCGATTGATGTCGCCAAAGGTCGATTCGACCCCGTCTTTCAGGCCAACACGGCATTTCGCAGGAATGAGTCCCCCTATCTGAATGGGGCCAGCGGAACAATCAACGGGGCAGCATCAGCAGGCACAGACTACGGTGTTGCGCTGAATGATCGCAACCGCCTTGGGGGTCTGGCTTCCATCGGGGCGCGTGACAGATTCAGCAGTGACGACGGTGGTGGTTTCTACACTCGAAATCAGCCCTCTATGGACGTGAGCTATACGCAGCCGATTCTGGCAGGCGCCGGACTGGCGGCAAACAATGCTCCGATTGTGATCGCCCGACTGCAGCAGGAGCAGTCCTATTTTCAATTCAAAGGCGCGATGCAGCAGCTGGTACGCGATGTGATTGCGGCGTACTGGTCGCTCGTTCAGGCCCGCACCGAACTCTGGGCTCGCGAAATTCAGGTTGAACAACTTGAGTTCTCATTCCGCAGCCTTGAAGCCAAAGCGGATGTGGGCCTGCGAAATCGTCCTGCCGCAGCACAGGCACAGGCCTCATGGTCCAACGCACGCGCGACGCTGGTTCAGGCAAGGGCCTCCGTCCTGCAGCGTGAAGCGGCTCTGCGAAACATTCTGGGACTGCCACCAGAAGATGGTCAACGTCTTGTCCCCTCCACACCGCCGACGCGTGATCGAATTGAGTTTCGCTGGAAAGAGGTCGTCGAAACTGCGCAGGCCAGTCGCCCGGATCTGATCGAACTGAATCTGATTCTGAGTGCGGATCAGCAGCGACTGATTCAGCAATCCAATCAGGCTCGACCGGCGCTGGACGCCAATGCATTGTATCGCTGGAACGGGCTCTCCGGACGCACAATCGCCGGCAATCAGCAGGTAGATGCCCCGTTTAATGACAATACAGACTGGTCACTGGGCGTCACCTTCACTGTCCCGTTGTCTCTGCGTGAATCACGTGCCAGGGTCAGATCGCAGGAATTGCTCATCGCAAAGGACCGGGCCAACCTGCGGCAATCGCTGCATCAGATTGAACATCAGTTGGCCACTGTTCTCCGAAGTGTCGAACAGAATCTGCAGCAATACGAAGCATTTCGCGAGGCTCGTCAGGCCTCTGCCTTCAACGTCCGGGCACAGCGAGCAAACATTGAAGCACAGCGTGACACTCTGCTGAGTGAGTTGCTGGCGATCACGGACTGGGCAAATGCTGTCTCAGCTGAGGCTCAGTCGCTCACCGCCTACAATGCGGAGCTGGCCAACCTGGAACTGCAGTCGGGCACCATCCTGGAAACTCACGGCATCCGATTTGTTGAAGAACGATACGGCAGTATTGGGCCGCGCGGCTGGTGCCTCGAAGAAACAAGGGAATATCCGAAGTCTCTGAATCCGGGTCCGAATTCCCCGAGATACCAGGAACTACAACAGGCCTCTGAAGAGGCCTTTGAGTTGAACGACTTCCCAAGACGTAATCAGACGCCGTCTACAAAGCCAGGAGTGCCACCTGTCCCGGAGATACCGGACGAGGATTCTGCTCCACCTGCCCCCTGATACGCACCCACGATTTCCATCGGGCCATCAAGCGGCAGTCTGCGCTGCAATCGCCCAGACTTTGCTTAGAAGTTGCGAATGCACCGTCAACAGAAACTGTCGCTGGTCCGTTCCGGGATGATCTGACGATAGACGGCACGTATCTGCAGAGTTGACCAGGCGAAGGACCGCATCGGCCAGGCACTGACAGAACGATGCCGACAGGGCTTGCTGATGACTTAGTCGGATCAGCGTCTCTGTGGTTAACGCATGACATTCAGTCACGGTCATCGGCGCGGGTGCTGCGGTGGCCAGCATTTGCTGAAGTGCCTGCAACTGCAGTTCGAGAGCCGCATCTGTTGAAAGACCGGCAGAGGATTGCCGTCCGAATGTCAGAGTTGGCAGGACAGTACCGCTTAGAACGCCGAATGAGATTGCGGAAAGCGCCTGACGTCGCAACATGACACGCTCCTGGCAAAGATCAAAAACGCGGACAGCAAAAGTTGAACAGCGAATGGCCGTCTTCCTGGGACCACTGCCGAGTATTCTGACCGGGATCCGGCAAATGTTCAACGGGATTCCGGATGAGAACCGACAGAATCCACCCGCGCCAGAGTTTCTTCCGCCGGAGGCTGCACTCGGCATCCAGCGAGGATCAATGCGTGAATTGACGCGATCCGTGACTCTTACTGCAGGCTGCAGGGCGAACAGTAGCCTTCCATTTCACAGTTGATCAGATCGATCATTTCTCTGAGACGACCAACGCTGCGGCGATTGAAAACAAACCCGATTCGGGGGAGTTCCACGAGGTGTTCATCGTCCGCCTCTACGGGCTGCGTCGGGACGCGTTCAATCCGCCCCTTCACGCAAATGTCAGAGAACTCGTCATTCAGGCGTTGCAGCAGCTGTTCAGTCGGCGCCAGGTGCAGTCGTAACACCAGCAGATCCCGCACAAAACGCATGCTGTTGTACACACTGTAAAAACCAAGTACTTCTTCCACAGCATCTTCCACACTGTCCGTGACTTTGAACAGCGAAAGATCACTTGGAGAAATCAATTCGCTCTGCAGCAGTTCCTGACGCACATAGCGAAGAAAACTATCCCAGTAGGTTCCACCGGGTTGATCCAGCAGCACCAACGGCATCAGGTCACGTTTGCCAGTCTGCACCAGCGTCAGCGTTTCGAAAACTTCGTCCAGTGTTCCAAAACCACCGGGGCAGGTGACAATTGCGTGTACCTCTTTGACGAACATCAGCTTACGTGTGAAGAAGTACTTGAGGCTGACGAGTTTCGGATCACCAGCAATCACGGGGTTGGCCTGCTGTTCGAAAGGCAGCAGGATATTCAATCCCATGGCCATTTCGCGCCCAGACCCCCGATGCGCTGCTTCCATGATGCCGCCACCGGCACCGGTCACCACCATCCAGCCTTCTTCAGCCATGCGGCGGCCGAAGGTTTCCGCCGTCTGGAATGCGGGATGAGCGGCGTGTGTTCGAGCCGAACCGAAGACGGACACCTTTCGGTTGCGGCGATAGGGGGCGAACACCTTGAAGGCGTATCGCAATTCCTTCAGGGCGCGACTGAGAATTTTGAGATCGCCGCGAGAGGCATTGTCACCAGCCAGTTTGTCGGCGGTCTCTTTGATTTCCTGAATCAACTGTTCATGCTGCCTGAGTTCCGCAACATGTTCAATCACATCAGATTCGGACGCGAGAGGATGCTTCAGGAGATTTCGGCCGGACACTGCAAGTCCCTTCGAATGGTTGATTCCACGCAGGACGTCAATTCAGCAAGGCATCCATCGCATCAGCGCGCGTGTCATAGATGGCCCAGATGGTATCCAGTGCCGTGATTCGCAGCAGTTCCAGCGCGAGGTCACTGGCACCGCAAAGCACCAATTCTCCACCTTTGCGTTTGACGAACTTGTGGCACCTGAGCAGCAGTGCCAGGAACACTGAACCAAAATAGCGAACATGGCTGAGGTCGACAATCACCATCGGCGCCTGCTGATCATTCAACGGCTCCATGATCAGGTCGGCGGCACGCTCAACAAGATCCCAGGTCAGCGATTCGACACTGGAGGAAGGGGTGACAATCACCGTATTCCCGTGCCACTCAATTTTGAAATAGTCCGGAACTTCAGTCACAAACAAGCTCCCCGGCGGCACCGCCACCCAGCCAATAATGCACACTCTGCATTCCACGCCCGCCCTGCAAGTCTACCTTGCGGCCATTGTTTCGCCAACGATCGCCGCCAGCAGGTTCACGAATTCTTCATGGACCTGCGATAGACAGAGCGACTGTTCACAGAGGGGGCTTTCCAGAATCGCCGCCGTTGACGAACCCCTGATCAATCCGGACGGTTGTTTGCAGCAGCCTATGAGCGAGAGCAGGCCCACTGAAGCTGTGTTTTTCCTGATGTTCCCAGCCTGATTCGAGTCACTCAAACACAGCCCCGGTTGAATGCTCGAACGTCTTTCGTCGCTTTCATCAGGCGAACAAAATCACGCGTCGGAACGGATCCACAGCAGACGAATTCCCGATAAACCGGCACGATTTCCCGATGGTCGCCATCGCTTTTCCCGTTGACACCGCCCCCTGGATTGCAATGAGAAACCGCACCTGACCGACGGATTCTCAATAGCCGGATCGTTCGGCGACATGACAGCCTTTTCCGGTCGTGTCCGTTCAGCGAATCCATGGAATGCTTCATACCATACAGCCCGAGGACAATACCGCAACCGCCTCCAAAGTCCCCCATTCCGGACCGCGACTGTTTGGTCGCGAGCTTCCCCGTCAGAGTCATTCGCAAACTGAAAGCGTCAGAGCAGGGACCTGATATCACAAAAACGAGTCATCAAATCGCTGCAGATTCTCAGATTTGCTTTTGCTGCAGAGGATGACAACTGAGTACACTTCGGGCCGCTGACAGCCTGCCTTGCCGAAGGTTTGCAGTGTCTTCAAACAAGGATTGCCACTGGTGATTACTGTTCTGATTGCAGTGCCCAACGTTGTGTGTCTGTGTTTCTCCCGCTGGCGTTCGCTGCTGTTGGTCAGCAGCATGATTCTGTCAATAAGCACATCGGTTCTGGGTCAAACATCAACGGTCAGCAACTTTGTCACGGAAGTTCAGATTCAGGAAGGCGGAACGTCCCTGAAAGTTCAGGGGCTTGTGCGAGCGGAGGCCAGCGACGGTACAGTTCTCCTGGAAGACACGCAGGGCAAGTATCATCTTCTGGCCCCCAGCGCTATTCAGCAGCGGCAGCAGACTTCGGCAGAATTTCAAAGGATGTCCGATGAAGAACTGATGGCAAGCCTGTTGAAAGAGGTTGGCGATGGCTTTGAGGTCTCTGAAACGGAGCACTTTCTGATCTGCACAAACAGTGGGGCAGCCTATGCCGAATTCTGCGGAAAGCTGCTCGAAAAGGTGTACACAGAATTTTTCGCCTGGAGTGAAAACCTGAAGTTATCACTCACACCACCAACTCAGCGTCTCCCCATCCTGATTTTCGCAGCAGAGTCCGAGTTTCAGGCACATGCCACGAAGATCCATCCAGAGACCCCCTTCGAAAACACGCCGGGATTCTACACGGTTCGCGACAATCAGGTGCTACTCTGGGATCTGACGCGAGATCGCAGCCTGAGATTTTCGGCAGTCCGAAAGAAGCTGTCCGAATCACCCCTCCAGCTGGCGACAATTGTCCATGAAGCGGTACATCAGCTGGCATTCAATTCCGGCCTGCAAAACCGATTTGCCGACAACCCGCTGTGGTTTTCCGAGGGGTTAGCACTCTATTTTGAGCAGGTCTCGCTGCGGTCGCCGCTGCTGTGGAGCAAACCGGGACTGATCAATTCCCGGCATCATTCCGAATTTCTGCGGCGATCTGCCGACGAACGCTTACCGATTCCACTTCCGGAACTACTGACTTCAGATCGCACATTTCAGACTGCCGAATCAGCACCTGCGGCCTATGCTCAAAGCTGGGCAATGATGGCGTGGCTGGTCCGTCAGCATCCGGAACAGCTGGCACAGTACATTCAAAAGCTGCAGGCACTTCAGCCCTTGCAGACCGTTTCCGCGGACCAGCGAACTCAAATGTTTCAGGAGAGCCTTGGCAGTCCCCTGGAAGAGCTTCCGGGAGATCTGATCACGTGGGCACGTCGTCAACGCAGTGCCAGATGACGAATACAGTACACAGGCCAGCAGCACCAGATGGAGCCGAGGCCGCCATTCGCTTCAAGGTAACCACGCTGAAAGGAACTACTCGGCGCAGGTCTGATTAGCTGCTGGCGCCTCGGTAAGAATTCAGAGACCAGCGAAAGATGCTGCGTGCCAGCAAAGCTCCCAGTGCGGTTGAACACAACGCAGCGAGAGCGAAGCGAGGATTGGTTGCCGTTCCGATGATCGTTTGTGCCGGAATAGTGACGACCAGCAGAATCGGGATCACCCATGAAAAGACGACCTGCAGCGCCTCGCCAGCTTCAAAGCGAGACGCATCCGTTCCGTCATAAATGCTTCGAGGGTACTGAGCGAAAATCGTGATGTAAAACCAGAAATCATACAGCCCCTGATTGCGTCCAAACCAGATACTGGTGCAGGCGAGTGTGATCATCAGCGAGTAGAAAAACACGACGGCCAGAGCCACATAGAACAGATAGGCCAGCACTTGCGACAACTCGACGGGGCGCCCGAGGCGGTACAGCGAAATCAGCAGCAAAGCACCGGCCAGCAGGACCTGACTGATCATGGCCGGGTTCATGCGCTGGAGTGAGACGAGGAACTGAGTGTCGACGGGCCTGGTCAGCGCAAAATCCAGTTTTCCAGTGCGGATATTCTCGCAGAACGCCGCACAATTTGGCATGAAAAACGCCTCAACGAGCGAATTGATCAGCATGCCCGTTGCCATAAATGCAAAGTACTGATCACGGGACCATTCGCGAATATGGTCAACTTCCATGTAGATCAACTGGAACAAAGCGACTCGCGCAAAAAACCAGAACAGTCGAGTCACGATCTGTATCAGGAAGTTTCCTGGAAACATGAGTTCACGGATGATGGCATTCCGTGCAAACAGTGTCAGCAGTCGCAGATAAAACATAGAGCTCTCTGGCCGCGGTTGGCAATTGCAGAAACAGAAGAAAAACGCAGTACGACTTCGACCATCGACCATGTCCCGATCAACGCGGTGACCTGTCAGGGAACCCGGCGACAACTCCGTTCAGGCAACGGCTGCCTGTCATTCTGAGATCCCTTGACGGAGCCCGGGGAGTCAGACGACATCCTCTGGAATTCGCGGACGACTCTGCACTCCGTTTGGCTTAGTGTCCCACCTCCGGGCCTGGCTGTCTACTCAGGCAAAGTCGAGGAGAAAAGACGTCTCAGCAAGGACCTCAGATGGCGAAACAAGTGGTGTTTCAAAGCGTATTTGATGAGTAACTCGCCAGGATTTGTTCAACGAAACATGGCATCATCGATTTTCACAGACAAATCCGGCAAACAAGCCCGTCTCCACAATCCGGCTGAAACAAATCATGATCTCCGAACATTGCCTCGTGTCGTCATCTCCATTCGGGGACTGCCGGGGACGGCGGCCGAGCGTCCCGGAGGTTGCTTCGTGAGCGATGGATGAAATCGGTATCTGCGCCGCGTGGAAGGATTCACAATTCCAATAGAGCGAATATCGACTCGAACAAGTCCGGAAGGTACACTTGTGGATCAACAGGCCCCTGCAGCACGCAGGATCCTGTGGAATCTGCGTTCGACAGTGCAGAAGGCGTTACCATGGGTAAGCGGTTTTACAGCAATCGAAACGACTCCGGAAGTTTGCTCGCATCACTGTTTATTCTGGTGATGGGATTCGGGTCCTGTCTGTTCGCCGTTGCAGCGGTTTCTCCGGCTTCGGTTCCTATGGCTGCAGCGACCATTGGAGTGGTTTTTGCACTGTTCGTCGGCCTGATCGTCATGCAGCGTTTCGGTTATACGCCGTCGCTGGGCCTGGGATTTCTTTCGCGTGCTGGTCGCAGCCATCGTGATGACGGAGCAGCAGACTACCTGCCGCGCAAGGCGGGCGAATCCCGTCGTATCGTGAATGGGACGAATCAACCGATCACAGCGAGCGAGGCCACGGAGCTGCGGCTGACGAGTGCCAACACCTGGGTTCCGGCTCGCGGTCGTCGAAATTCGTCCTGATCGCTGCCTGACTCAGACTGCCAAATCCATCGCCGCGGTGGCCCCCCATCAAGCCTCCACGCCGCATTCTGTCCCGGGTTTCTCAAACCCGATGTCCTGACTATACTGCTATCAGCTCAAGCAGCCGTCGAAAGTGAACCCGAGGAACGGGTTCCGAAGAGCAGCCACGCATTATGCGTCGCGGCTCTCTAGCCTCCACGTGCTGCGGTAGTTCATTCGGGTGAATTGTCACATGCCACGGGTTGCTGTTTTCCTCCTGATCGCTGGCCTGCTTCTGGGCTGTGGAGATGCAGGGGATGTACCTCGGAAATCGGACGCCACGCCAGTCACCAGTGGAAAGAAAGACAAGCCTTCCCAGAACGGAGCCACCGCCGGACAGCCAGAGATGTCGCGGATTTCCGTCGGCTTTCGGGCCCAGCTGGATCCCTCGTTTTCCCGGGGAACTCTGGCGATCGGTGCCCCAGCCCCCCAGTTCACGCCATTGTCGTGGTTGCGCGGTGAGCCGCTTACGGAATTTACTCCGGGAGTAGTCTATGTGGTGGAATTCTGGGCCACGTGGTGCGGGCCCTGTCTGCAGAGTATGCCACATCTCGCCACGCTTCAAAAACAATATGGCACTCAGGTACGCGTCATTGGGGTCACCGATGAACCGCGGGAGACCCTTGAAGCGTTTCTCATTGAAAAGGCACGAGGATTTGAGAACACATGGAGCGAGTTACTGACCTGCTCCCTTGCTATCGATTCCACGCGGCAACTGAATCGTTCATGGATGGAAGCATCAGGCCAGCAAGGTATTCCCTGCTCATTCATTGTCGGGAAATCCGGGAATATTGAATGGATAGGTCACCCAATGGCAATCGACGAACCACTGCAGGCCGTGGTCGCGGGCACCTGGGACCTGACGACGGCCAGAGAGGCGATGATTGCTCAGCAGAAGATGAAGACCGCCCTGGATCGCGGAGATCTTGAAAACGCCATTCAGTCAGCTGAATCACTCACGACATTATTTCCCAATAGCTTTGACCATGCGATGACTCGTCTTGAGCTTCTGATGCGGTCAAACAGGCTGGCAGATGCCAATGCGGTCGCGACGACAACACTGGCGATCTGTCGCAGCAACCCTGAGTTCCTCAATAGTCTTGCCTGGCTAATGGTCACGGGCACAGACAGCACAGAAATTGACCTGAACGTTGCACACGAAGCTGCCAGCCTGGCGAATCAACTGCAGCAGGGGCGCGACAGCAATATCCTCGACACACTGGCACGCGTGACAGCCCGAATGGGAGATTTAAACACCGCCATTGCCCTGCAGAAGCAGGCCATTGAACAGGAGCCGAGGGAAACTCAGGCTGAACTGCTGGCAACACTGCAGGAATATGAGGCTGCAAATCAGAAAAATGGGTCTCCAACGATCGACAGTCAGCCGGCCGCCAACGCCGATTCGCCCAAGCCCCCAACAGCCCCCGCCGCGAAACCTGCCGAAGGAACAAACGCAGCAAGTGCACCTGCCACCGGGTCCTGATCGTTGGACACCAGCACCACGATGGTCAGGGCTGCTGTGAACCAACGGAGCTCTGTACGGAACGCCAGCGATGGCCGAAAATCAGCGATGCCGTACCCCGATGTCGCAGATTCTGCTCCCACCCGCCGTGCCAACTCACTCTGATTCAGGAATCGGCGGTTGTTTTAACGCCGACTTCGAAAAATCCACGGCGAATTTGTCGCTGCGGCTTGTCAGTTGCCCGTCAGAATACTGGAATTCGCAGGTTCCGGCGATGTTGTGAATTCTGAGTCTGCTAATTTCGCCGTGAGGTAGTTTGTTCTCACTGTCCCCACAGACCTTCTGATTGATTCGGAGACACCGATCAATGGCATCGGCCCCTCTTTGTGACCTGAGTCAGCTTGATTTCGCGAACCCGTTGTTCACGCTTGAAGACATCCGAAATGTTAATCCTCAGCGTTTTGAGATGGAGCAACTGACGGCGATCGTGCACGTGGATCAGTCGCAGCATCTGGTTGTTGGTTACAAGCAGCTGACAGATCAGGAGTTCTGGATTCGCGGGCACATGCCAAACTTTGCCCTGATGCCAGGGGTCGTGCAATGTGAGGCTGCTGCGCAGCTGGGAGGCTTTTACGCTCGCAAGTACGACCTGATTGGTGGCGACTATCTCGGCTTCGGCGGCATGGATGAAGTCCGCTTCCGAAAGCCAGTTTTCCCGGGCGCTCGGCTGGATCTGATTGCAAAAGTGACTCGCGTCATGGCCCGCAAGCTGGCTCAGTTCAATTTCCAGGGCTGGGTCGCTGGAGAGCTGATGTTTGAAGGTCAGATGCTGGGCGTAACGGTCAACAAAGACGCCTGATCGCTGACCTTACAACAGGATGCTGTGCCGGGGTGTGAAAACCTGGCTGGCGGCAGTGGGGTGGAATTCCAAAAGTGGATCTCCGGCCCCGCTGCAAAATCTCGCCGGCCCCACTGAACATATGTCGGCGCCATTTCCGGCCGGGAACTCGCATTGACTAGCTGGTCTGGCCACTTAAGGGCGTTTTCAGCATGCCCCAGACAGTCTGACTGGTTTCGCTGTCCAGTTCGTTCAGACCTGTGCGATCGGGGCGAACCTCGCGCGGATCGCGATACGTTCCGAACATCCGATCCCAGATGGCCAGAATTGAGGCGTAGTTCGAATTGGTTTCGGCGGGCAAACGGGAATGATGCACGCGATGCATTGCCGGTGTGACAATCAACCAGCCTGTTCGCCAGCTGCCCGCAACCGACAGACCACAGGAATGTTGAAACTGGGACACCAGCAGCAGCAACGTTTCAAAGATCAGCAGGTCCTTCGACGTCACCCCCAGAAGTACAATCACAGGGAGCCGACAGACAGCGGACAACAGTAGTTCTCCAGGGTGAAACCTGGCCGAGGTTGTTGCGTCCATTTCCGGATCACTGTGGTGGACGCGGTGAAATCTCCAGAGGGCCGGGATGCGATGATTGGCGCGGTGCCACGCCCACGTCCAGACGTCCAGCAGCACCACAGCCAGAACTGCCCGCGACACAGCATTTCCGGGCAGCCAATTGAGTAGACCAAGTCTGTGTTGCTGTACGAAGTCAATTGTGAAAGCCGTCAGACCGGCAACGGTGAACAGCATCATCACGCCATTCAGCACAGCCAGCGAAAGATTGCGGACCGCATGCTGCACTCGTTGCCAAAACGCCCCCTGACCCGCATGCAGTGACTCAAGCCCCCAGAACAAAGTCAGCCCGACGGCCGCTGGCACAATGCGTATCAGTAGAGCCCACTGTGAGGTCAGTTCCTGCTCGCTCATTGGAACTCCGCGGCCCCGGGAATTGGACTTTGTGAACTATTTCAGCGGTCTGTCGAATCAGTTGTCACCGATTCGGCAGTTGCTGACAGGCTGTCTCAGGAACTGAGGGCATCAGCGACGTTGGTGCGATACGCGGTCATGGCGGGCAGAAATCCAACGAGTACAGCCAAACCACCAACCACAGGAAACAGCACAAATTCAAGGGTGTTCATGGACCACGGATTGATCAGCAATCCTGTCTGGCGAATCACCCATGGTGCAGTGGCGACAGCCAGTCCATGCCCGGCCAGCCAACCCGCGATGGCTCCACCAAGACACAGCAGTGCGGATTCGGCAAGCACGATTCCGAACACATGATGCCGTCCGGCCCCCAGTGCCCGCATGATGCCGATTTCGCGTCGCCGATCAGCCATCGAATTGTAAATGCTGACAAAGATCCCCACACCAGACACCAGAATAATGATGGCCGTCAGTACCACGAGAGCCTTTTGGATGTTGCCGAGCAACCCCGTCATCAATCGCTGGATCGGACGGACCGGGTTGACCGCCATGGCCTGAAACCCCTTCTGAAGCTCTGCTGACAGACTGATGGCATCGAAGGGCGTTTCGGGGCGAGTGCGGACCAGAATTGCCGTCACTTCCTTCATGGCATCAGGACTATTATAGGTCTTCACACCGCCAGCCGGGGCATTTTCCGGGTTACCGGAAGCCCGACTTCGATACTCCTGCAATTGATTCATGGCCAGACTGAGTCGTTCGGTATCAGCGGCGTAGAAATCCCGCAGACGTTTTTCGACTTCGTCGATGGGCTTTTCATGTCCATCAATCGCGTAGAAGCCGTCGAGGTTCAGAAAGACGGTGCGGTCATTTGCCGTTCCGGTGGTGTCGAGAACAGCCACAACCGTGAACTGTTCATCATGCACATCTTCGCTTTCTGCGCCACCGTGAATGATGGAAAAGCGGGAACCGACATCCCAGCCATTTTCCCGGGCCACTTCAGCCCCGATGATGGCATCAAACAGGGCACTGATACGTGTGCCGCGGATCCGAAAACTCTGCCCCGGCATGTACTCATTTTCGAAATACTCCGTCGTCGTGCCGACGATGGGGAACGCCCCGATTTCCGTCACATCACCAAAGGCCAGTGGGACAGCAGAAATCACTCGCCGATCCCTGCGAATCTGATCAAGGTACAGATATGGCAGGTTCTCGATGGGTGGCTGCATGCGATACACGGCACTCAGCACCAACTGGAGGTCACTACCCTTTGGTCCGATAATGAGGTCATACCCCACACTGCGCTGAGTGAAGGCGCTGTCTACAGCGCCGAAAATGACCAGCACGAGCACCATGAGCATAACGCCGAGGCCAATGCTGAGAGCCGTCAGACAGGAGGCCAGTCTACGCTGCAGAATGCTCTTCCATGCAATTGTGAAAAGATTCATATCGCCTGCCCCCTGACACACAATTCAGGATGATTGAAATCCTGCATTCGATCTATACGTTGAAACGCGCCGGCCACTTCCAGGGAATGAGTCACCATCAGCAGCGAAACGTTGTGATCGCGACACGTCTCGCGGATCAGATCCAGGACCAGCTGTTGATTTTTTGGATCGACATTCGCTGTGGGTTCATCCGCCAGCAGCAGTACCGGTTTGTTCGCCAGCGCCCGCGCGACAGCCACTCGTTGCTGCTCGCCCACAGAAAGCCGCCTGGGCGAATGCTGCAGCCGATGCCCCAGACCAACACGTTCCAGAAGTTGTCTGGCAAACGCACGATCGACACCACGCCCCGAAAAGGCCATCCCCAGCATGACATTCTCGAGCGCCGAAAACGCCGGCAACAGATTGAACGTCTGAAACACGATGCCGACTTTGGCGGCCCGATAACGATCCCGGACGACCTCCGGCATGGCAGCAAGGTCCCGATTGTCAATCACAACCCGACCGGAATCCGGTGTCAGGATTCCGGAAATGATGTTCAGCAAGGTGGTCTTTCCTCCACCGCTGGCCCCCAGCAGTGCAACCTGTTCACCCTGCACGATTTCAAACCGCTCGATCCCCAGCACCGGCAGGCTGCCGCCTTCGGGCTGCCGATAGGACTTGCGGATGTGCTCCAGCAACAATGACATATTCAGATTCCGTTTCAGATTCTGTCGGATCCAATTCGCAGGAATGACAACACAGCCTGTTGTCGCAGGATGAGTATCAGACCACCAGTCGCCCCTCGAATCCCTCGACCCCAAAGGCACTGCACAAATGGCCATTCAGCTGATCGCTTCACCGCCACAGACATGCGTACCGCAGAAATGGGGGCGATCCAGCGCCCGTCGTGCATTCCGGTCGCCATGGCTGGCAATGACAGTGAACGCCCGGCAATCACGGGACGCCTTGACGATTTTGTATCAGGAATGCAGCCGCAGATCGAGCGGCTTTTTCCATGGCGAACGATCGTTTTTCCTGTGAAAAAATGAACGGTGCGATTCCCCCCGTCCCTGAACAGCAGTACGCAGACCTACCGAAAAATGCGCGAAAAAAACCTCGGGATTTCCGATTTCGTACGTCACCAGCACTCTTGCTGGGCATGAACACAAAGACATCACTCAGCAATGAACTGGACAGAAACCAGGCCCACATCGAACACCTACAGCAGCCTGACACCCAGCGACCTCAGCTCTGCAGCCAACTGAATCAGAGGAAGCCCCATAATGGCCGTAAAATCACTCGTGTCAATTTTTTCAAACAAGCTGATGCCGGCAGCTTCGATACGATAACTTCCTGCACAGTCCAGTGGCTGGTCCCGATTGACATAGGCCGCAATTTCCTGATGGTCCAGTGGACGCATCCACAGCACCGTTTCCTGCAGAAAACATCGCACCTTCCCGGGTCTCGGGCCCATGACACAGACCGCGGTCAGCAAGCGGTGTGACCGCCCACTCATGTCCAGCAACTGCTGACAGGCACGTTCTGCTGTGCCGGGCTTGCCCAGAATCCGGCCATTCAGGTCCACCAGTTGATCAGATCCGATCACGACCGCGTCCGGATGATCTGCAGCAACGGCGGCAGCTTTCATCCGCGCGAGGCAACTGGCCACGTCTGCCGGCGACGACCCCGACTGCTTCACGGCGTCTTCGTCCACCTGTGGCACAATCACCTGAAAGTTGCTGGCGATACGATTCAGCAGTTCCTGCCGGTACGGCGAACCACTTGCCAGAATCAGATTGCCCATTCCATGCACTTTCTTTCAATGAAAACTCACACACTTTGAACAGCAACCCGCGGGAAATCTCCCCGTATGCTTCATCTGCTGCCGCAGAGGGCGAGGGGAATTCCCCGAACCGACTGGTTGATGGGGTGAAGAGGCGAGACAGGAAGGCCGAATACAGATCCAGCGTAGAGCATAACAGGCTTGCGGTACGGAAACGACCAACTTCAGGTGCTGTTGTCGGATGATTCCACGCCGTCTGCATGCTTCAAGCCCGGCAGGCATCGTATTTTAAGATTCAGCCCTGCGCACGTACTGGTACGTGTTTCCGGGTTCGTTTCAGAAGATCAGGAGCCATCGGAATGAGTCCGTTGGGTATGCAGGCCGGTGTTCGGCAGATTCTGCCGGTGCTTGCAGTCTGGACAGGGATCCTCTGCAACGTCACCTTTGCCCAATCCGGGCAACCGGTGAACGAGGGCGGTTCGACCGAATCCGAACCTCACGTCATTCTCTCCGACAATAAAGGCGGAATCCCGGTCCGTGCGGCCTCCAGCGCTGTTCAGGATTCCACCGATCCCCTCGTGAAGCTGGTCTGGGAAACCCGTGAGTCCACACGACAGCGCCTGCTCTCCACCAAAGATCACACTCCATGGCAAATCATGCATGGACTGCTGGGTCTGCGACAGGATTTTCTGATCTCGCACAAAGGCAAGCCTGTCAGTGGACTGGAGTGGATTCAGTCCGGGCCGGCCTATCAAAACGAACCCTGGTTCGAAACAACGCAATACGGCGGCCGGGCTCATCCATTCAGCAAGCCCTACTGGTTCGAAGGACACGTCAATCAGTTCCTGGCGATTCTTGCCACCTGCAACCTGCCACTGGAAACAACATTCCAGACAGCTGCAGGCCCGATCACCATGAAGGACATGCTGCGCAATGCCCAGATGACGGTAAATTCCCGCGAGGAAGTCACGTGGACGCTCTGGGCCCTGGCAACCTATCTGCCTTCTGACGCGACGTGGGTGAACGCCGCGGGGGAACAGTGGAGCATCGAGAAACTTGTCCAGATCGAGACTGGCAAAAAAGTCGGCGGCCCGACATCACCCTGCGGAGGAACTCACGGCCTGTTCGCACTCGCGCGGGCAAGAAACGTGTACCTGCGTACCGGAAAACCACTTCGCGGTGTCTGGTTTGAAGCCGACCAGAAAATCAAGAAGTACATTGAGGTCGCTCGAGTCCTCTGCAACACTGATGGCTCTCTGACGTCCGGCTTCTTCAAAACACGCGAATTCAAGCAGGACTTCGACAAGCGGATGGCCAGCGAAGGGCATCTGCTGGAATTCCTGATGATGTCAGTTTCTCAGCAGCAACTGAAGGAACCGTGGATTCGTACTGCGATCGAAACCACAGCCCGCGATCTGATGTCCAACCGTCGGGAATACGTCAGCTGCTCACCCCTCTATCACGCCACAAACGCTCTGTCGATTTACCTTGATCGCGTTGCTCAGGACGTGCCGGAGAATGTGGCTGAGAAGCCTCCAGCCACGAAGTCCGCAGCGCTCTCGAAGGAATTACCTGTCGGCGGGAAACAGGCCCCCGTCGCTCCCAGCCGGGCAACTCCGAACGACACAGCAACCGGGCAGGGCACAACCTTAGCGCCCACTGTTCCGCGGCAACCGATAGTAACCCCCGCTGGCACGCAGCCAATGCCTGCCGAAACACCAACACAGCCTTCGATCGGGCCCTCACCGTCTGTCGGGCCTGTGCCGTCCACAACGGCGCCGTCACAGACTCCAGAGCCGCCCGCGAAACTCTCTGTCACGTCGGAATCCATTGCTGTCCCACAGACGGCCAGCCCGTTGCCATCGGCGTCTGCAGGTTCTGCAGCCGCGACCGCAGCCTCACCGGCGAACAGGGCTCCCACATTGCCGGCCCCGGCTGCCTCCGCCACATCGCGTCCCGCAGTCGTTGACCCCGGCGTCACAAGGTCCACCTCTGTGCCCGAGGTACGTGCTGCTTCGCCAATGCAGGTTTCGCCCGACACCACCAGCAATTCGCCGGTGACCAGAAGCACTGCGACACCCGGTCCCGCCGCTGCCGGACTGCCATCGCCATTGAAATCTGCCCCCATCATTACTCCGTCACCAAATCCCGCCGGGAATGTTTCTATTGCCGGCCCAATGCCGACCCCCGGGACACTCCTGCCAAAGACAAGCCAGAGCAGGGTGGCTACCACGACGAGCACACCCTCACCGTCACCTGTGACGGGAGGAAAGGCTCAGGCGACGCCACGGCAGCCGGATCCCACTGCCCCTGAGTCAACAGAGATCATCTCGCTGGGAGACTTTCTCAGCGGAAAAACACCAGACACTACGGTCACACCGCGGAAGAACGATCCGAGTGCACCGAAGTCCGGGGAACCCACAGCAGCAGATTCCCAGCCGCCGAAACTGAAACCGGCCGCAAAGTCTTCGGCATCGCCGGGTGCTGAGGCGGGACCGGCCTCAGCAACTCCTTCCGCCTCGCCACAGCCACCGGCCGGAACGATCAAAAGGCCATTGAA
>JALQWE010000151.1 GCA_023258825.1 Planctomycetaceae bacterium
GTGGAGTGTAAGTTAACCCGTTGCACGGCATGACCCCATAAAGGCAGCCACCGCGGACCCAGTGATGAATATCCCAGTGCTCTTTTTCAAGATCCACAAATTCCACACCGGTACGGGAGGGAATCAGAAAGTTGTCTGTCGCTTTGGCGATGTAGCAGCGGTGATGAAACCAGTAGGTATCGATATCCGGGGCAAATTGTTTTTTGATTTCCCCGGTGCGGGGATCGCGGCCGGTGAAGATGCCGGTGTCTTTTCCGGATGTGGTAGGAGCGCACCAGACCAGGCCGTCAACGACCATCAGATCCTGAGGGGACTGATAGCCGCTGTTCGGGTGATCGGATTCCCACAGAAGTTGGCCCGACGCGGCGTCCACACTGATCATTTTTCCGTCACCGCCGGCGTAGAGCACAACATCTTTGTAGAGCACCAGTCGCGGCCCGAAATTGAATGTGAACTGTCGACGTCGTGTGACGGGAGTGGTTGCCCAGGCAAGTTCGCCGCTGTCCTGCCGGAGTGAATGCAGGGATTCGCCGTCGTGGTAGTAGACGTTGGATGCGTCTGCCGCGAGTGTGAGCGGGGAGATGCGAGTCTGTCGGGCCCAGAGTTGTCGCCCCGTAGCCGCCTCGAAGGCCATCACCACACGAGGCTCTTCATTCCAGAAGAATTCCTGGTTGACCATGGCCTGATCGCCCACGCGACCATTGGCGGGTGCGTAGCGTTCGCGTTCGGCCTGACCTTTTCTGGCGACCACAAACAGGAGTCCGTTGATGTGGATCACTTCTTCCAGCGCGTCAGTTCCGGGGTAGGTGCGGAGACTTTTTCCGGTGGCCGCATCAAGTGCCTCGAGGGGGCCGTTGTCACTGAGGGCTGCATAGACTTCATGATCGGTGGAGACGAGTCTGCGGGACAGCTGTGTGGGCCCGCTTTTCAGTGGCCACAACTGATTCTGCCATTCGGTGATCTCGCGTTTCCAGAGGATGGTGCCATTGAAGGCATCGCGGGCGATGAGTTTCCAGCGGGAAGGCAGCTGCACGGAAATCCGACTGCCTTCATCCATGATGTAGAACATACGACCATTGGTCGACACAAGAGCGCTCATGCTGGCCATGCGGTCATGGTGGCGCGACCAGCGGGGGCTGCCGACCCATTGCAGGTGTCGTGGAGAATTGACGACATCATCATGAGCGACGGCATTGCCGCTGGCATCATGCAGATAGTGCGACCACTCATCGATTTCCGGTGGACGGGGCTTGACCAGTTTTTCCCAGGTGCCATCGGGCAGGCCCAGCATGGCGACTCCATTGGGCACCAGCACGCGCAGAATTTCCTCCCGTGCGATGACTTCGGGTTGCCGGGTGATGAACAGGTTGACCATATTGTCAACGTACGGCAACTGTTCACCCGTGAAAGGAATCACGGAGACATCGCCATAGTCGCCGAGCGCCCGAATTTGTTGACGCGCGGCGTCTGGTCCAGCGGGATCGGTGGACAGGCCATGGATCTGAAACGCTGGGCTTTGCCGCAGGCCGGCGAGGAATTCTCCGGTTTCACTGCCGAGCACGACGACGAAACCACCCTGCACACCGGAATCAGTGAGGAGGTTTGCGGGCTGTTGTGCGACCAGTGAACGGCAGCACAGCAGACACAGCAGCAGGGTTATCTGTGACAGCGATTGCATGAACGATTTCTCCTGAGCTACGGTCGGCGGTTTGGTCAGTCACCAAAGTGCGAAATGAGGCGGGACAACGCTTCACGGCCGTCGGTTCAATTTAGCCGCATTTGGCGTCTGAGAGAACTGTTCTTCAGAATTCGCCGCCTGGAACCTCCTGAAAATGCCTGCGATGGTCTGCATTCGTGCTCGACACATGGCTATGGGCTGGCGATGATTTGACCTCGCTGGGGGGCTTGTGGGCGAGGCATGTCCGGGCCGGTGTTGTGATCGGGCGGATGTTGTCGCGAGAGCGTTCCATGCGGGCGTGCTCGTTGCGGCGTGGCCGGTGTGAGTGGAAATTGTCGTGTGCGGACGAGGTGAAAAGATCATGGATGTGGAATCGTCTCCGAAGAAAATTCATGCGGCCGTTCGGGAAGCGCGTCGACGCGGCTTAACGATTGGCTGTGTCCCCACCATGGGGGCTCTGCATGCCGGGCATGTCAGCCTTGTGCAGCGTGCCCGGAGCGAGAACGATTTTGTGGTGGCGACCATTTTCGTGAATCCAACGCAGTTTGGTCCGACGGAAGACTTTTCAAGATACCCGCGGACTCTGGATGCGGATCTGGAATTCTGTCGTGCAGCGGGTGCGGACCTGGTCTTTACGCCACAGGTCGCCGACATGTACGCCGCGGATGCTCAGACGATCGTCCGGGTCACCGGTTTATCGACAGTGCTTGAGGGCGCTCATCGACCGGGTCACTTTGATGGAGTGACGACGGTGGTTACGAAGCTGTTTCAGATTACAGAGCCGGATCGGGCCTATTTCGGTCAGAAGGATTATCAACAGCAGTTGATTATTCGTCGGATGGTTCAGGATCTGAATCTACCGGTGACGATTGTGACCTGTCCGATCGTGCGGGAGGCGGACGGTCTGGCGATGAGTAGTCGCAATCGCTATCTGTCATCTGAAGAACGCGGGGTGGCGAAGGAGATTTTTCAGGCCCTGCAGCTGGCAGAACAGCTGGCCGGATCAGGGTCGGATTCACCGCAGGAGATCGCGGATCGTATGCGGGTTCATCTGGAAGGAACAGGTGTGTTGACTGTGCAGTATGCTGTTGTGGCGGATCCTGAGACGCTGGTCACACAGCAGACGCGCGTGAGTGGCGGAGCCGGAGTGGCCCTGATTGCGGCGAAGCTGGGGTCGACTCGGCTGATTGACAATCAGCTTCTGAATTACTGAGTGCATCAGGTTGTGTTCTGCCGGGCGGAAGAGACGCGAATTCGGCAGATTCGGTGAACTTCACTGAACAGCCGCTGCTTCTGTCTACCTGGGAACAGAAAATCAGCATAGGATGAGTGCACAGACGTGCGTGATTCGGTCGGAACTCCACGGCGTTCTGGATTTCAGCTGTGCAGACAGGACGATGGCCGCGGGGTGTCGCAGTTTCAGAGAAGATGGACTTTGGTTCCGTTCCTGAAAGTGCCGGGTACCGCCGCGACGATGGAACCGAGTCCGGGCGTTAACCGCCGGGATGCGAACCTGGACCATAGGGAACGGAATCCGCAGGGCTCACCAAAGGGGTGTTATGCGAACGCATTTGCTGCGATTTGTTTTTGACTCAGCCTGGAGATTTCAGGCTGCGGGCAATGAACTGTATGTCGGTGTCGGCTGGCTGGTTCTGGTCTGGCTGTTGCTGGCCGGAATCGTCTTTCTGACCTCGGCGCTCAGAACTGGAAAATGGCAGGAGGCGGCTCTGTCGGTCGGGTTCTGGCTGATCATTCCGGTTGGTTTTCTGATCCTGCAGTGGACTCAGCCGAACATTGCGCCGGTTCAAAACGGGATACCGATCTTTGGCTACGGATTTATGATGTTTGTGGTCGGTGACGGCCAGCTGGCTGGCGGCACAGCGAATCCAGAAGATCGGTCAGAGTCCGGAGTTGATCTGGGACATGCTGATGTGGGCATTGATACCGGGTCTGGCGGGTGCGCGGGCCTATTTTCTGCTGCGTCACGGGCATCCGGCATTTTCCAGTGCGACGGGGATGAACAAGCTGATTGCGGCCGTGGCCTTGTGGGATGGCGGCATTGTGTTTTATGGCAGCGTACTCGGCGGAATTGCCGGAATTTTTACATTCTGCTCGCTCAGAAAAATCCCTGTGGTGCCGGTGCTGGATGTGTTGGCACCTTCGTTGCTGGTGGGTGAGGGATTCGGGCGGATTGGTTGTTTTCTGTATGGCTGCTGTTACGGGCGAGCATGCGACCTGCCGTGGGCTGTCCGGTTTCCTCCGGACAGTCTGACGTTCCGGAAGATGGTGGAGAAGGGTTTACTGGACCCCGGATCTGAGGCCACGGGCTGGCTGCATCCCACCCAGATCTACAGTTCCCTCGCGGCGTTTGTCCTGGCCACCATCCTGGCAGTTTACTTTCGTCGTCGGCCGTTTGACGGAGCGGTGCTGTGTCTGGCGGCGATCATCTACCCGGTGAGTCGTTACGGGATTGAATCGCTGCGGGCGGATATTGATCCATTTCAGGTGGGACTGAAAGATGCGGAGATCTTCAGCCTGGCACTGATTGCGGCCGGCATCGGGGGTATGGTGTATTTTTCGCGTCACAGGACATTAACAACGGCAGCCAGTGCGCGATCGGCAGGCAATCAGACCGCATGATGTGGTAAGTTGTCTGGTGGAAATGGTCACGAGGAACGGCATTGGGGTAATCGGCCAGTGGACGAGCGATCAGATCAGGAGCTGATTGAACTGACGCGGGGTGGCGAGACCGCCGCGTTTGATCTGCTGGTGCGTCGCTACCAGGAGCGACTGGTGCACAGTCTGGAGCACCTGCTGTCGTCGCGTGAGGATGCGCTGGATATCGCGCAGCAGGCTTTTCTGCTGGCGTGGCGAAAGTTGTCGTCGTATCGTGGTGAGTCTTCATTTTATTCGTGGCTGTATCGCATCGCGGTGAACGCCGCGGCCAGTCATTTCCGCCGGCCGACCGTGTCCGCAGGATCGCTTGATCAGCTGCATGACGTTGGGGGCATCGAGCTGTCGGATCGCCGTGTTCCGTCGGGGCCGGGGCAGTCACTGGAGCAGGACGAAGAGATCCAGCGTGTGCGTCAGGCACTGCAGCAGGTGACTGAAGAGTTTCGACAGCCACTGATTCTGCGGGAGATTGAGGGGTTTTCGTACGAGCAGATTGCGGAGATTCTGGGGATTCCGTCCGGAACGGTGCGCAGCCGTATCTTTCGAGCGCGGCAGGAGTTGATGGAACGCCTGGATCGTGATCGTCGGGCTGATGCGGACTGAGCTGTGGGCAGTTCAGGTTACGGAGCTGGCACCAGAGGGTTCCATGACGCCAGGTACATGGCTTTGGGAACAGCGGCTTCGAAGAATTGTTCTGTGATTGTCGGCGTGCGAACCTGAGCGCCCAGCAGGGCATCGACAAGACCGGGCGTCGACCGATACTCGAATGTTTCCCAGGAGGACAGACCGAGGCTGGCAGCAAGGGCCTTCACAGCGTCTTCCTGGTAGCCGATTTCGTCCACGAGATGATTGGCCAGTGCCTGTGAGGCGGTGTAGATCTGACCGGTGGCGAGGGTGCGAATTGCCGCATCCGTGAGATCTGGTCGGCCCGCTTCGATGACGGAAACGAAGCGATCGAAGGAATCCTTCAGGATGGCATCCCAGACCTGTTTTTCCTCGGGGGTCATGTCACGAAACGGGTTGAGTGTATCTTTCAGCGGACCGGTGACGAGTGGTTCGACGGTCACTCCGATTTTCTGAGCCAGCTCTTTGGCGTTGTAGCGCGCGATGATGACACCGATCGAGCCTGTCCATGTGGTGGGTTCAGCAAAGATGCGAGACTGATTGCCGGGGGCCACTGCGATGTAGTATCCCCCGGAAGCGGCAAGTCGCTTCATGGAGACATAGACGGGCTTCTTTGCGGAGAGCTTCTGAATTTCGCGATGCAGTTGATGGCTGTCTGCGACAAATCCTCCGGGACTATCGATGGCGAGTACGACGCCTTTGACGGAATCATCCTTCGCGGCCTGTTGCAGCTGTCGGATCCAGCGTTCAGTGAACGGGGGGCTGATCATGCCTTCGACACTGATGACGGCGATACGCTGTGCGGCCCCACGCTGACCATCCACAAACTGTTCCGGGATCTCGGGCCGAGAATAGGCGAGTGGGTCGGTCAGCAGCCAGACATTGAGCAACACTGAAGGGATCAGCAGCCATGTCAGCAGTCGCTGCATGCGGTGTGACCAGCGGGCGCTGTAGTCCAGTTTGACGACGATCGTCGAAGGCAGTGGGTTGCCAGTGGTGTCTGAGACCGAGACGGAGGGAGTCATGGTGAACAGGCCTTTGTCGCGACACGGAAGAGGAACAGGGTATTGAGGTCCGGAAAAAGACGACCGGGTGGGATGATAGCAGAGTGACGGAGTGATGCATGGGTACTGGGCGATGCATGGGGACTGGCGAGCGTTCTGAATCCCTGTGACCTGGCAAAAGAGAGCCCTCGAGGTGACTGTCGGATTCGGTGAGCGGCCACGTGTTCCGGGGGTGTTTGCTGGTTGCAGAGAGGGCGGTTCATGGCGTTTTCATTGATCGATGTGCTGATCTCCAGGCTCTGTTCCGGGGCTATGCAGCGAGAACGCGTTGTGCAGGAAATTCAAACCCGAGGGCCGAAAATCCACTTCGAATCACGGGTTTTGGAGGTTTGGGTAGTTTTTAGGGGTCATTCCGGTTTTGCGAGAGTTAGCCATCCTGTCTTTCGTGACGACGGCAAAAGCGGAGCAACTGGAACAACCGTGCTTTTCGGAACCGACGATAGAACAGGAGGACGGGGCTTCGTGAGCCGGCGTTGTGTCGCCGTTGCTGCGAGGGCTGACTGGACTGAAAAGTCTGCCCGAGTGGCGGATTCAGGGGGCCAGTTCGGGGTAGTGTGCGCCCATGCCGTCTCTGGAGTCTGAGTTGGAGCCTGCGGCTTCGGAAAACGCGTGTAAACGCGGGTGCACTGGGGCTGCGGGGGTTTTGTCGGAACAGGAAAAGGACTCATGAAAAATCGAAAAATGCTTCGCCGTGCGTTGCTTGCCGCGGCTGTTTCGACTGCCGGAACCTTGCCAACCGGGGCAGCTGCGTTGGCGGTTGACAATACACCGAGGATCGCTCCGACTGCGCCGGCGAGAACGCCAGCACAGCCAGCTTCTCACAATTCCGGAGCGGTTTCGGGTGAGTTGAACAGGTTGTTCCAGGAGAGTGGGCAGGAGATGCCTTCGATGCGTTCGCAGGATCTTCCGAACGCTCGGAACATGCAATCGCATCTGGTTCGTCAGAAACCAGCCACACCCGCTCCGAAAAAGAGCATGTGGCAGAAGTTTGTCGGGAAGATTACGGGGCGTGATCGAAAAGAGGCGGAGGCCGAAGCGGCCGTCACGCCTCCGGTGCCCCCCTTGTACAAAGAACCTGTCGCGGTTCCGCCATCGACCGGCTCTGTGGCGGGTGCTGTCCGTCGACCGGTGATTTCTCCGGTTCCGGGTCAGGTGCCCGTTCAGGTTCCGGCAACTCAGATGCCGGGCCTCGCGAGGCGACCTGCGGCGGTGCCTCCTGTGCGAAACCTGTCGGCTCCGCAGCCTGCGATCCGACCTGGTACAGGCATGCCGGCTCTGGCAGCGCAACCCGCATTAGCTCCGGCCATTCCGGGAGCGGCGGTGAACCCCGCAGCACGGCGACCTGCAGCAGACGGCCTGAATGAATTGAAGGCGACCGGGAAGCAGTATGTTCAGCCGGGCGCAGCGCCGGCGTTCATGTCTGCAGCGGCCACACGGGCTGCAGAAATTGCTGCTCCGGCGGCAAATGCAGCGGCAGCGGCGGCAGACAAAGGATTTGTGGCCCCGTTCGAAGATGCCGACGCTCCGGAGTTGTCAGATCCCCTGGACCTCGAGGCCATTGCCAGGACAATGCGCGAACTGGAGGCTTCTGGTGAAGCTCTGAAGGAAGTTCCGACCGAGGCTGCCGCTGTCGCGAAGGAGACTGTGGCTGAGGCGACTGAGGACGCAAAAGCTGCTGCGGAAGAGGCGCTGGAGAATCCATTCACCGGCGTTGGACTTGACGATCTGGCTGAGACTGCGAAGCAGGCCGAAGAGAAGCTGGAGGACATGTCGGACGCGGACTTCTTTGCCGCAGCCGCAGAGAAGACTGCGGAAAAAGTGGCGGACAAGGTCGCAGCGGATGTCCTGCCCGGGAAGGTGCCTGAACTGGAGGATTTCAGTACGGACCTGCCGGCCATTTCACTGCCTGAGGCGGTCGAAGAAGCTGCTGAGAGCTCGTTCCCCTCAGAACCTCTGCAAAGCATTGATGAAGAGCGAGTGCGGAT
>JALQWE010000152.1 GCA_023258825.1 Planctomycetaceae bacterium
CGGGGAAATATGCCCTGGTAGGCGAGGTTGTGCACGGTGAACACGGAAGGCGTCGGCCTGGCGCCCTGGTAGCGCAGGTACGCTGGCGCGAGGCCGGTCTGCCAGTCATTGCAGTGCAGAATGTCCGGACGCAGGACCATCTGGCGGCAGATTTCCGGCACGACTCGACTGAAAAAACAGAACCGCTCGCAGTTGTCCTGATACCCGCCGTTTCCTTCACCATATGGTTGACGGCGATCAAAATACTCTGGTTGTCGCACCAGCAGTACGCGTGCTTCAGTGCCCGGCAAAGTCGCCCAGTTGATGGTGGCTGTCACCGGACGACCAGGCATGGCCACTGTCACCTGAATGCCGGTCTCGTGGACGGCCGGCAGTCCTTTCCGGGATTGCCGCATCGGGAAGTAGTCCGGGATGATCAGGACCACGTCATGCCCCAATTGGGCGAGCGATCCTGCGAGCGCCCCTGTGACGTCCGCCAGTCCCCCGGTCTTGAAAAACGGGACTGCTTCTGAGGCCACAAGGACAATACGCAGTCGCCGATTGAGTGCATTGACGGACATCATGTCACATGAAATCTCTGAAAAGTTGCACGAATTCTCCGGAGCACCGCTCTGGAACGCCACCGAACTAACGCCTGGATGCAGGAACCAGACCCTTCAATAGCCCGTATGAACCCAACCTTCCACTTGCCCGTGACTTCTGCAACCACTCCCGCCACTGGATCGCGAGGAAATGAACGAGCACCTCGTTGACTTTGCGGGTCATAACGAATCTGCAGATTGCACGGTTTTGGAACTGCCGTAGCTCCGCATCGAATTTGCGTCCCTGAAGCTTGCGTAAAGGCATGCGGCTGTGTGTTCGACAGCAACCGCCCGATGGTACACTCAGCTTCAATTCTCTGGTCGTCTGTCACGACTCTGCGCTAAAGGTCTGCACCATGTCGGGCACTCTGTTGATTCCATTTCCAGTTGAGTGGTCCCGGCAGGGTGACGATGTGGCTGGGCTGTGCCGGTACTTCCAGGAGCTGTGTGACGGGCGTGGCGACTTCCTGCGGGTCCTGGATCTGGATTGTCAACCCGCCAGCAGAACAACCTGTCTGGAATCGCTGCTGATCACGCACGTCACGCTGACCGAAGAGGCATTACAGGTTCACTACGAAGTTCGCCTGTCTCAGTTTCAGGCCTGTGCTGATCGCCTGTCGGAGTTTGTGTTTCACCGCAGTGTGACCGGAACAGCAAACGCTCAGGGCTGGCTCTTTGACCAGTATCAGGCACTGCCACAGCGCGATACCTGCGAGGAGTTCTGAGGCCATTGTCTTCGATGTCGTTTTCCTCAGCCTGTCGATTCATCCCGAACATGGATGGAATCTCGTTTCCGGCCGGCATGACAAAGGACGAGATGAGACATCAGCTTTCGGCGCAGCGCGTAAAAAAGCCCCGATGTTTGACCACCGGGGCTTCGGACGGCTGTTTGTGCAAAACGCAGCCGATGTCTGATTACAGGGAATATCCACTGCGATATTCGCGATGCACGTACTTGTTCAGTTCCGGCATATTGGTGCTGACAAGGTTCTTCGCATCCCACTCGATGCGCTGTCCTTCGCCGGCACGTACCGCGAGATTTCCGACCAGAATGGTTTCCGTCAGACGGCCAGCGTAACCAAAGTTGCCCATGGTGCCCGGCTTGTAATTGCCGCGGACAGATTCCACGAACTCCCACTTCTGACGCTCATCGCCACCACCTTTGAACGGGATGCGTGGCAACGTCGGCTCGGGCTTTTTGAAGTCCTTAAAGTTTTCTTCCGGCAGCAGCGTGTAAGCCGCACCGTAGTCGTTCTGTGACAGCAGCATGCCTTTGGAACCCACCAGCAAGGCGGCACTGGTACGTCCCTTGCCCTGCTTCTGCTCTTCAACCTGCTTGCGGAAACCAGCGGGCAGTTTTGCAATCAGATCGTCCGCCGGAAGATTTCCACCGTCGTACCAGTAGAAGCGGCAGGCCTTCAGACCGTCGCGTTCCGGGAATTCAAACATCAGCGTCGTGGCGCCAGGGAAGGTTTCGCCTTCCACGATGCCTGGATTTTTCACCGCGGTGACGGCAACCGGATCCCACAGATTCAGCCCCATGACCGGCAGGTTGCAGGTGTGGCAGGCCATGTCGCCCAGCGCCCCGGTACCGAAGTCAACCCAGCCACGCCAGTTGAAGGAGTGGTAGACGCCTTCCTTGTACGGACGCATTGGGGCTGGGCCAATCCATGAGTCCCAATCCAGCGTATCAGGAATCTTGTCTTCGCCAGCCGGACGACCGATCCCCTGTGGCCAAACAGGGCGGTTTGTCCAGACGTGAACTTCGGTCACATCTCCGAGGGCGCCCGAGCGTACGACTTCTACAGCTTCACGCAGACCGTTTTCGGACGTGCCCTGATTTCCCATCTGCGTGACCACACCCATTTCCGCAGCGAGTTCGCGCATCACGCGCGCTTCCCGGATCGACCAGGTCAGTGGCTTCTGCACGTACACATGCTTTTTCATCTTCATGGCCTTGACGGCCGCTGCAGCATGCGTGTGGTCGGGTGTACTGACAGTCACGATGTCCACCTTGTCACCGAGTTTGTCCAGCATCGCTCGGAAGTCAGTGAACTGCTCTGCCTTTTTGAATTCCCGGGATTTCTTTTCAAGTGTCCGTCGATCGACGTCGCAGATCCCGACAATTTCAACATCCTGATCCGCGATGTGGCTGCTGTCGCTGTCGCCCTTGCCACCAACACCGATGCAGGCTGCCGTCAGAGATTCAAGGGCCGACCGAGTAGGGCGGGCAAATGTCTGCGGAGCCACCCAGTAGGCGGTTCCCAGAGCAGCGGTTGTTCCGATGAACCCGCGACGAGATGTCTTTCGCACCATCGAGATACCTCATTCTATCCAAAAGTGACAGGGAGCTGGCTGATTCGCCAATTCACACGGAATTTGCCGGATTCAGTCAGTGGTAGAAGGTCAGAACGACGTCAACGAACCCGTTAACAATAACAATCACGGGCAAAACGGCAACAATTCCGCGTCTGACCACGCGGAATGCCGCCAAATCCTGCCGTAACAATCGGCATCTCCCGTCCCTCGGATTGAGCCCTCGCAGGAATCCGGGGCCTCGTGAACCCCGACAGCAACCTGTTGACCTGTTCCGCCGAAACACCCGTCCCCGCTTACCGGAACCAAACAACCCTCCCCGATTCGTGATGGCACAAACTGTTGAAACTCCATGCAACTCAGAACGTTGACACCGTGGCAGACGTGAAGGGGGGCCGCCAGCAGCTCCGCCCCCAGCACCTCGTCTCCGAGCAAAGGACTCCCTGGCATCGCAATGCTGCCGACAGATGTTTGCTCCGAAGCACCAACGCGGAAACGCAGAATTCAAGTGCCCGTGCCGGGGCCTTGAAGCCCCCTTGCACTGACTTTTCAGCCTATTCCGCTCAGCCCGTCAAACAGACCTCGTGTCCGTCAAACAACGTGATGGCTCAACATCTGTCTGGAGAGAACGACGGGGGATTCGGCTTCACCACGCCTCACTCCACCATGCATACTCACACGCCGCCGACTGGCAGGCGTATCCATCTCGTTTCCGGGACACCTGCACCTGGGCAGATGGATGACCGGCCTATCCATCGCTTTGACGAGACGAAGCATTCCGCAAATTCCCTGCAAAGTGTTCCAGGTACATTGCCGGCCGTGATCACCGCAGTCAGCAAAACACAATCAATCGAATTCTTTGGAACAATCCAATTCAGCCCACTATGGAAATCTCTCTTTTTTCGATGCTGTAAAAGCAGCGCCGTGCACACGGAGCACAGTTGATCAGCAGGCGAGGGTGTCGACATCATGCTTGCCGGACGTTCTGGAGTCCGGAAGGATCTGATTTGCCAGAGAATTGGCACGGCAGTGCCGTATGTCGTCCCTGACACTTTCTTCCATTGAGAACTGTTGTACCTGGAAACGCAGCGACTGCTGCGGCCTGAGTACCAGGACTGATTAAAAATCAGGGGAATCTATGAAGCTTCGCATTCAACCGTGGTTCACAGATGGCTGTACTCGTTTTCTGAACACGGTCTTCAAGTGGTATCCTCAGTTTCTAACTGGGACTCCGACGGTCCTCGAATGGGGCGGTGGCAATTCAACTTTGTATTTCCTGTCCCGGAAGTGCAGGGTACTGACCGTCGAAAGTGATGCCTGCTATATCAACGACCTGTCCGCACTGACAACGTCCATGGGATATCGCAGTGTCGTGGTTTCCAGTACGGCCGATGCTTTGCGTGAACTGGACACTGCCGATGTTGTCATTCTTCAGGCGAAGGGGATTCAGGATGTCGAAGAGCAGATTTTTTCCGGCAGGGACTGGACGTTCCTTCTGAATGACGGTATCTCCCGCAGGGAGGTGCTTGAAGCCGTGGAAAGGTCTGCGTTTCAGGGACTGCTGATTCTGGACAATGTGGAATACTGCGGAAACTGGGGAAGTCTGGAACGTGCTGCAGCTCATCCGGATCGCGTGCGAGTCTATCGCAGCTTGTTGCGTAATCCTGAATGGCGGCACATTCTTTTTGATCAACCAGAGGGCAGAGAGGGGCATTCATCGCCGGACTACACCGGCTGGGAAGCACCGCATCGTTGGATTTCAGGAATCCTCTGGCGACACAGCCACCTGTTTTCACAGCTACTGGTGACTCATCTGGGGATGCCGGTCGTGACCCCCGACGCAATTGACGACAGGGACCTTGAATCGCTGCCAAACCGCTGCCCGTTTGACTGGGCCCGGATGAAGTGGCTGACCGAGTCGTATGACAACGTGTTTCCGCTGCATCGATCGTTTGAATAATTCACCAGCCAACAAAAAAGGGGCAGCAGATCATCAGACCTGCTGCCCCTTTCACGCATGATTCTCCGGGAGGGAGTTCAGCCGCCACCGGGCTGCTTTTCAGAAGCGGCAGACGGCTTTGCAAATGCACTTTCCTGCGGATTGAAGGCATACTCCACCGCAATGGCCGGCATGAGTCCGATGGCGGGAATCTGCAGATCCTCAGTAACTCGCAGTGTCAGCTTCAATGCAGGAAGTGTTGTGGCCCCAGCCGGAGTTCCGTCACGTGTTGCGGTGGAAAAGTCGGTGATTGTTAACTGAATCAGCGAAGGTGGTTGCAGATCACCCAATCGTCCGGAACGAATCACCTTCTCACCAGCAACTAGTTCATACTCCACAGGCAGTTCATCCCAGAACGCATTCTTTCTGTACAGGTTTCTCGCGCGAGCATTCACTGACAGGAAGAAACACAGGTGGGGGCTGCGAGCGAATGCGGCCGGGATTACGACGGAGGTAGAGACCGTGTCGCCAGCCTTCAGCACTTTGCGATCTGCGGGAAACGTCAATGCCCGATGAACGCGCGATTCCTCCACCACAGCCATCCCCGAAGATTCAGCAGCATCAACGGATTGCAGCTTCAGGAACGACAACTCTGAACGATCCACGGCCATCCCGGCCACAAGATGCCACGCAATGATGATTGCCAGAGCGATTGCTCCGGGCAGTAGTGAACGCATTTCAAACCCGAGTGTTCGCGGGCCGTGTGGCTCTGTCGATTTTTGACTCACCACCAATCCGGCCGTCCATGCGAGTGGAAATCCCAGAATGTGACTGTAGTAGGGGCCTGCTTCCATGGCGAACAAAATGATAAAGTACTGCCCGATCACGAACAGTAATGGAAACAATTCACTTGTCGCCACCGGCATCTGAGTCGCCGCAAGCAGGCGTTTCAGGGCCAGCAGCAGCAGGATCGAGTAGAATCCCTGAAGCATCAGGTTCTGTGCGGAGTTCCATGGAACCCTCGTAAATTCCCAACGCCCTTCAACTCCCTGCGCATAACCGCCAAATGTTCGGTTCTTGTAATCGGTTTGCTGTGTCACAAACGCATTTTTGCGCAGAGCACACAACCACAGATCAATTCCGACAGCCACTTTCTCGTGCAGCAGTTTCCGGAACAGCACTCTGGAACGCAAAGCAGCCGGCACTGTTGGCACGTACGCGAAACGCCAGTTGTCGAGAGTGCGACCATCCCCATTGGTCGTGGAATCAACTGCCGAGAAGTATTCGATCATGGACAGATTCGGGAGTGGACCAGTCCTTGCCAGGATTTCTGCACCAACAGACTTCTCAATCATACGACTGAAGTGCCAGGAAAAATACAGCATGGCGACAGCCATAAACACCGTTCGGAAGAATTTCTCCGGTCGTTGCTCTTCAGACATCTGCAGATAGCGAACCACTGCATAAAAACCTGCAATCACAGTCGTCAGCACAACAAACAATCCAAACGATTTCTGCAGATCCACGAATGCCAGCGACACAGTCAGCAACAGAGTAAGGCCTGCCCATCTGAGGTAGTCGCCAGGAGTCAGCATTCGACCAGCCAGCCGTCTCAGAAATGTCATGGACAGCTGGACCACACACCAGACTGCCACCATGGACAGAAAACCGATGTTGTTGATCGCCGCCAGTGTCGGTGCATACCAGAACGCAGGGTAAAAAATCAGAAACGGTAATGAACAACATGCTGTCTGCAGTGAAAACATACAGCGTATCAGCCAACCACAGATCACCGCTGTCAGCATTTGCAGGACTACGCAACTGATCTCCACCGCTGAAAATTCTGTACCGAATAACTGGACAATAGGAGTGACGAACGTTCGTGCTCGCTGCAGATAGATTGCACGTGTCGGCCAGTTCGCGTCACCAATCTTGTCCCAGTCGTTCACAGCCATCGCTTTTCCATAACGCCAGTACTTTTCGTAGTCACCTGTCTGCACAGAATCGATGTTCCACACCCAGATCAGTTTCAGCACCAGCGAAACCAGCAGGAATACTCCTGCCAGCACGAGTCTGCGTTGATCAGTTCCGGAACTCAGAATCGCCCCGAGATAAACCCGAATCATTCCCAGCAGCAGCGCCAGCCCCACGCAGGCAGCCAGCAACTGATTGCCCCACCGCACATCCCTCAACCATGGCCAGAATTCGAATAACTGCTGCAGTATCAGAATCAACAGCATACAACGGACGATACCGCTGCAGAGTCCAAACAGCGGCGTCTGACTCAGGTTCAGTTCCGAGTAGGTCTTCCGGGCATCAAGGCCACATGCACCGCCGGAAACAAGTAACCGACATACCCCCGTCAGCAGCAGTCCGAGCATCAGACACTGCAGCAGAGGCACAACGATCATCCAGTAATCTCCCTGCCAGTTCACAACTCCGTCTGTCGTCAGGCGACTCTGGCTGGAATACGGTTCAGGAACAAATTCAAACCAAACCAGTCCCTGCTGATCCTGTTGCTGGTTAGTACGCAGTTTCCCCGCGGGTGATGGAATCGCAGGACGCTGATACGGAGCCACCCAGTTCTCGCCACAACGAATCTCAGGTCGTACATCGCCAGGCTGAAACCCCGTCTTTCCGCAGACGACGATGGACTTGGCCGGCGTCACTGTATTCAGCATACTGTAGACAGTGCGGTCTTCCTCACGCGGCTGCAGTGATCTCAGACTGTTGTCCGGCAGACGTACAAACACCCCCACGACCTGTGATGTCCACTCGGCAGGCAGTCGCGCATGCAGCTGCCCGTAATTCAGTTCCTGCGTCCGTCGATGCTGAAACGCCGCGACGAAGGTCAGGAACAACAGCAACACGAAAGCAAAGGTCCACCATCGTGAACGAAGTGCTGCGAAGGTCATCTGCTGAATACTCTGTCTGTGGAAAATTATTTCTGAACGAGTGCGGTAGCGCTAATTGCTGCTGCTGGCAGTTGCCGCTGATACTGCAGAGCAGGGCCTGGAAAGACGCCGGAGCATCCGATTATCACAGGAATGCCATGGCAAAGATCGCTGTCAGTTTCAACAGGGGCTGATCTGATTTCGGTAGTAACTGAACATGGTACCACAGCTTCAGTGTGCCATACCGTCACGTAATGCGGAAGACG
>JALQWE010000153.1:0-7661 GCA_023258825.1 Planctomycetaceae bacterium
GCCGGTTTCTGTGAGTCGGGAGTCGATTTCAATGCGATCGTCTCCTTCTTTCAGGGTTTCCATGGCGATTGCGCGACCGCGTTCGGCGCGTCTGGCCATTTCAGCGCCTCGTGCTCCCCGTGGTCCGCCCTGGCGAGCCTGGGGGCGTCCGGCGTTGTTTGCGGCTTCGGTTGGGGCGGGCGGCTGGCCATTTGCGGCGGCCTGCAGTTCTGCAGTGGCTTCAGCGCCGGCGGCGAGTTCGCGAGCCGCACGGGCGTCTCGTCCTACGGTGCGCGCTGTTTCGGCCATTTCCACGAGTTGGTTGATGTTGAAAATCACTCGGAAATTGGGGGGTGTGCGGCGATCAGCCGTTGAGGCGGTCCCGGCTTCGAGTTGATCCATAACGCCTTTCAGGGTGGCGAGCGACTCTTCGCCGCCAATGACACCCCAGATGGCGGTGGAGCCGATGCCGATGGTCAGTCCCACGTTGTCACCGAAGACGGCTACTGCCTCCGGGGGTTGAGCAGCAAACGTCAGGCGATGGAAGGTCACGCCCAGATGCTCGCCGGCTCCGATCTGCATTTCGCCGGCTCGTTTGATCTCTTCGATATCACGCAGTCGAGTCAGCAGATCCATCATTCCGGAATTGATCGCATCGCCTTCCTGGACGCGGCCGGCCCAGACGATGGCCAGCTTTCCGGAAGAATCGCGGTAGAACTGAGCGAAGACGTCCATGTGGCCTTCTTCGAGAGTTTTCTGCACAGCGGTCAGAGCCTGACCGATCGGGCTGTTTTCGTCGGGCACTGCGCCAAGTTTATTTTCTTCGATGAGTCGAGCGACTTCCATGCGGAAACCATCCATCATCTGCGTGTAGGCTTCCTTTTCCCGGTCGGCCATCATGGAGGACAGGGACAGCGACATGGCGGCGTTGTCATCGAGCAGCGGGATGAAATAGCTGGGCCGTTCTGTAGAGCTGAGGATTTCCTTGAGCATCTGGGAGCCTTTGATGGCATCGACCACCAAGTCGAGATTCACGGAGCGTTCTTCCTCGGTAACGTCCAGTCCGAAAGTCAGTTTCTGGCAGTCCATAAACAGCATCTTGAGGGCTGCGAGCCCGCGTTCACCTTCGGTGCGTCGAATGCGGTAGGCGCCTTCCGGTTCGCCGTCTCTTTGCTGCAGTTGTGTGGAGATACCGGAATTAATCAGACCATACAGCAGCGTGCGCGTGGCCACAGGAATGGATTCGACATCGAGTTGCACAGAGGCATCGAATTGTTGGGCCTGGCCAGCGAGGAGTTGGGCTGGGTCAGGAAATTCACGATCCAGAATCTTTTTATCAGGCGTGTTGCCGAGTGGAATGAAGGCATAGCCATATTTCATCAGCACGGGAAATGTGCGGTTCGGGCCGATGACCTCGTACCGCCCTTCCTCATCTTCCTTGCGGATCACGACGGGTGCTTTTTCGACGAGCTTCGTGGCGGCTTCCACGGAATCGACGGGAACGAAAGCGACAAATTCCGGAAGCGGTGGAATAGCTACCGGGAGATATCCCATGATTCCAAACGGCTTTTCGCGATTGAACCCGTCGAGGTCATTCAGGGTGTTTTTCATGAAGGCTTCGAGATTGGCGTAAATCTCGGGACGTTCTGCTGCATCGAAGATGTACCGAGCCTTGCCCATGAATCGGTCGGCACCGGAAAATGTCACGGTCAGAAGGGGGCGAGTTCCCTCCTGAATCAGCGACAGCGGGCTGCCTGATTCGTCGCTATCGGACTGCCCTGAAGCCGGTGTTGGGAGGAAGAAAATGGCGGCCGCCAGCATCAGGAAATATCGCAGGGCCACAGTCGGCAGTTTGGCAGCAGAAACACACATAGCTGGGTTTTCCGAAAAGGAGTGACCGAGGACAAAAGCGGTCCGCTTAAGTGTCCCGGCTTGTAAAGGGTTGGTGTTTTTTCTGTTGGAGTGCATCATGGCAGTGCGCGCCAACAGTCCGTGTTGATGGTTAATTCGCGGGTGCAGGCGGAATCCAGGCACTGTTTCTGTGAAACCTGAGGAATGGGAAAAGGTTTCGGATTCGTGTGTTTTTTCGAGCCATTTCCCGGGAAATCGCGGGAAGTTTGGCGTTGCTGGCAGCCCACGGCTCAGTATAGGCCGCAGATTCTGCATTAATACTGAACATGCGTACCTCATTTTTGTGGTGGGGGCAAACTGGGTTGTGAAACAGGCGAAAGTTGCCGCGAGGGAGGCTGCAATCTGTGTTTTCAGCAGAAGGTTGTGGGGGCTGGGGAAAGTCACGGGAATTTTGCGTGTCTGGAGTGATGATCCCGTGTTGCTGCTGAAATCCGGGACAGTTACAAACGCGACGGCTCTTCGGGCGCGGAGATTCTGTTCCTGCAAAAAGGCAGAAATTCCGACGCGTCTGGTGGCCCCTCTGAGGAACAGGGGGTGTTGCTGGCCGGAAACCGTTTTACGAAGAGCATCGAACTGCCTGGGAACTTTGGTTCTGTCGGGCAGCGCAGGCGGCAAGGACGCCTGTGGGTCACGATCCTGGTTTGAGGAACGTCATGAAGATCGTTCAGAACTCCAATCGCTGGCTGAAGAAACTGTCTCGAGCCGCGGCGTTACTTTCTCTCGCGGTCGGCTCGCAGTCGGCGTATTCCCAGGACGGTGCCATTTTTTCGGGGGTTGCGCCTGGCGGTGCGGCCTCAGAGGCGATGCAGGGGAACCGCAGTGGGTTTGGTGTGAACGTGCGAGCGGGTCACACGGCGGGAAGCACGGTGGGGCGATCGGATTCGATCAGCACACTGGCGCTGTCTCCGTACTTCAACTCAGGCAACAGCTTGATCTTTGGTGACTCTCGTTTCGGTCGAGCGAACGAGGGTGGGCTGGTCTGGTCGTTCGGAAGCGGCTATCGGTACTTCGTTGAGGACTGGGACGTCGTTCTTGGCGGCAACGGATATTTCGACCGCGATGACCTGAGCGGAACGTATCTGAATCAGTGGGGTCTGGGTGCGGAGTTGCTGGCTCATGGCTGGGAAGCGCGAGGCAACTACTACCAGACGTTCGGGAACACGTACAGCCTGACGGATCAGTCGGTAAAGGCTGGCAGTGGAGCGTTTCAGGGGCAGAATCTCACGTTTACTCGTGTTGATACGTTTGCTCTCGGGATGGAAGGTTTTGATGCGGAAGCGGGCTTTCTGCTGCCGGGAGATTTTTCAGAGAAGTTGGACCTGCGTGCCTTCGGTGGCGGTTACTACTACGAGGGTGAAACTGTCGATGGTTTTGGTGGGTGGTCGGCACGTCTGCAGGCGGACATCGCTCGTTGGCTGGAGCTGGGGCTGAAGGTCACGGATGACGAGCAGTTTGACACGACGGTTTCTTTTTCTGCCATTGTGCATGTCGGTGGATTCCGCAGCGAGGAGCATCTGAAGCGTTCGGCGATTCAGCGATTTCGTGAACCGGTACGCCGTAATCTGAACGTCGTCACGCTGGTCACCAGTCAGGACGCTCCGGGTCAGCTGGCATTGAACCCGGTGACAGGAACTCCGTTCACTGTGGCCCATGTCAACAGCAACGATGCGTCGGGGCCGTTTCTCGGGACAGTGGACGATCCGTTCCGTTCGTTGCAGAGGGGTTTGACGTCCGGCACGGATATTGTGTTTGTGCATGCCGGAAGCCGTTTCAACTCCGGGCCCGAAAATCTGGTGAATCTGGCCCCCAACCAGCAGTTAATTGGCGAAGGTCAGGTGGTTGCCGGCCGAGCGACTCAGAACTTTGTGACAGTGCGGGCGGCTGGTCAATTATTGAATGTGGAATTGCCTCAATCGCCGACGTTTGCGGCATCGCCCACGCTGGCTCGACCTGACATTGCAAATTCCATCGGCAATGCCGTAGTAATGGCAGATGGCAGTCAGTTTTCCGGCTTTACGATCACAAATCCGACGATCAACGGGATCTTCAGTAACGGTGCTGAGGGCGCCGTGGTGAATGACGTGCGAATTTCCGGCGCTGGAAACTCGGCGATTCTGCTGCAGAACACATCCGGCAACACAACGCTCTCCAATACCACCCTTGTGTCTGCTGCGGGAGCCACTGGTCCGCTGCTGCATGTCAATGGCGGCAACGGGATCATGACATTTTCTTCGACAGACAACTTCCTCTTCGGCTCGATCGAAAACAGTTCTGCTGAAGCCGCCTTGCTCGTTGAGAACATGAGTGGCGGTCGGTTTACGATGACGCGATCGTCGGTGACGGACAACGGTGGTCAGGGTGTGATCATCCGGAACAACACTGGTGGCTCGGCATCGATTGATAATCTGACATCCACAAACGCTCTGACAAACGCGGTGCTGATCGAAAACAGTGCCGGCGACTACAACTTTACCCGATCCAATCCGCTGGTGGCCGCAATGACGGCGACCGGAAGCACCCAGCAGGCGATTCTGATTGATGGTCTGAGTGGTCGTGCCACCTTCAACACAGACATTTCAATCGTTGACCGGCAGGCAGGGGGGATCGAAATCGGCGGGTCATCAGGGTCCGTGACATTTGCGGACGAAGTGACTCTGGTGGATCAGTTGGGAACATCGACTGCTGCCGGTGTGATGGTGGCAGGGAACCGAGCGGGGAACCTCGTTGAGTTCGCGGACAGTCTGACCGTCACCTCAACGGCGGTTGCAACCGGGTCCGCGGAGCGTACGAACGGAAATGGCTTGCTGATCTCGGGGAACGCGGATGGCAGTACGTTCCGTACTCTGGGAGTCACGACGATCAACGGTGCGGACCAGGAGTCGATTCTGGTGTCCGGCGAGAGTGGTCGCGTGGATTTCCAGGGTGAAACCCGGGTGATTAACCGAGCTGTCGAGGGGATTTCGGTAACGGGCTCGTCAGGATCGGTGGAATTTGGCGTGACAACGCCACGACGGCTGGCCCAGGTTTCCAATGAGCTGGCGTCGACATCTGCGGCCATTGAGCTGGATGGGAACAGCGGCGTGGTCTCCTTCGGTGAAGCCACTGTCATTGATGCAACTGGCAATCCGGGTGGCGGAGCTGGTATTGATGTGCGGAACAACACAGGGCTGATCAACTTCGTGGACATGGACGTGACCGCGGTTGACGGGACCGGATTCTTCGGGTTGAACAATCGATTAATTCGCAGCGATGACGGGGTAATTACCTCGACAAACGAAACTGCCGTCGATATCGAAAACAGTGGCGTGACGATGACGCTGGGTGAAGTGAACAGCACGGATTCTCCTGACTACGGGATTCGGCTGGTCAACACGAACTCGGATGAAGGGCGTACATTCTTTGTGCGACCGACGGCAGCGGGTACGACAGCGGGAGCCGGCGGAACGATTATTGGCGCGAAGGGTGATGGGCTGGATAACGATGACGCCGCGGGGATTTTCCTGTCGAATGCCGGACAGGTTGAGATTCGTGAGATGATCCTGAGTGACAACGAGTTTGGTGTGCGTGTGATCAACACAGAGTCCTGGAAGGACTCTGCGGGGAATGTGATCGTTGTGAATGATCGCAACGAGCAGTACTTCCTGATGGATTACTCGCTGGTCAACGACTCGGATATTCGGGGAATTCATGCTGTGGATCTGATGGGTCTGCAGGTCAATAACTCGATCTTCGACAACAATGGAGACGACACGGCGGTCGGCTACGACACGATCTTTGCCCAGTACACAACACCTCTTGATGATGTTGATTCTGTGAACACCTATGATCGGGCGGAGCGTCCGTTTGAGGTGTTGATACAGAATTCAGACATCACCTCAAACCAGCATGATGCGATTCGGATTCTGCAGACGGCGAGTGCCGCCGGTGCGGCGATTCGGACCAACATTTACAATAATCGGCTGGAAGTGAATGACACGACCGATCCTGGCACGGCGGCACCATTTGATACTCGGCCGCTGCTGGATGATGGCGTCTACATGGACTGGAACGGGCCGGCAAGAATTCTTGTTGACGGCAATGATTTCGACATGCGAGCGGCAGTGGATCAGATGGGGTTTGCGTTCTCCAACTCATCCACGACAGACCTGACAGAACTCTCGATTCAGGGCAACCGATTTTTCGTGAACCAGCTCGGGACCAGCAATGGGGCGACCAGTGTCGAGTTGCTGGGTGACTACAACATGGGCGATCCGGACGGTGTCTTCCGAATTGCAAACAACATCTTCAATGTTTCCGGCGCCACCCCGACGGCGATGTACTTCGTGCTTCCACCAACAGTGGGATCGAGGCTGCAGCAGGCCACATTTGTGAATAATCAAATCACCATGGAATCGGATGGTGGTACAGGGATTGAGATTCGAAGATCCGGAAACGGAGCGAGCTTCCTGTTCAACAATAACCTGGTCAACTTCCGAGACCTTGGGACGGCCAACGAACGCGGCATTGTGATTACTCCGGTCAATGGTCCAGTCCGGCTTGGTGGCCTTGGCAACCAGATGCAGGTGATTTCGAATGGTGTCAACGGGAATGGTGTGATTGAGTTGCCGTTGATTATTCCGCCGGGATCGAACATTGGCCAGGTGCAGATCAACGGTGTGCTGTTGCCTTGATGTTGCTTCTGACCGTCAGCTGACGGGATTGGTGGCAGGTCATTGTCAGAGCCCTGACGACAGGCACGCAGAATTCCAGAGACCGCTCGATGCAAGTCGAGCGGTTTTTCTGTTGAAGTGGCCGATGGACTGGCAACGCGAATGGCGAGGACTGTCAGAGAGTCGGCAGATTTGTGGTAAGGAGTGACAACGTAATTCGAGGGGTGTTTAGAGGCTGTTCGGGCGGGTATTTCTGCTGTGTTGCGATTTGGAAACGTAGAATTACAGGTGGTTTGTGAATTTCCCGGCATTGGCGAGTATTGAAGACACCAGAATGGGGGCATGGCAAGCCTTCCTTCCTCCAACTCGCATGATGGGTTTTTCAAGACGGTCTTCGGGCAACAGGAGAACGCCCGCAACTTCCTGTTGTCGACGCTGCCGCCGGACCTGCGGCAGTGCCTGGATCTCAGCACCCTGGAAGCCTCGTCAGCGTCCTTTGTTGACGAGCAGCTCAGGCAGGCGCATTCGGACCTGTTGTTTCGCACATGCCTGGCGGACGGTTCTGAGGCCGCAATCTATTTGCTGTTTGAGCACAAAAGTGCGGCGGATCGGCTGACGGTGTTTCAGGTGCTTCGGTACATCGTGAAGATCAATGAACAGCGACTGCGGGATCAGCGTGACCTGTGCTGTGTCATTCCGATTGTTGTGTATCATGGTGCCAGTCCATGGAATGCCCCGGGATCGCTCAGGCAATTAATCCCTGTGCCGGCACCACTGGAGCCCTTTATCCCCGATTTTTCCATGCAAATCATGGACCTCGGTCAAATAGCGGACACTGAATTTCTCGGAGATGCAATTTTTTGTGCCAAAATTCTGGTCTTTAAATATATACTGCGTGCGGAGATTGTGGATCGCCTTCGTGTCATTCTTGAGCGATTGGTGACACCAGGTCCGTCACCTTGTTCAGAGTCCATGAATCTGATTCTGAATTATCTTGTGAGCGGCACAGACCGAGTTTCGGCGGAGGTGTTGCAGCAGGAGTTGACAAGGGTATTTTCCAGCAGCAGGGAGACCGTGATGCCAACACTTGCAGAGCAATGGGTGGAGCAGGGGCGAGAAGAG
>JALQWE010000153.1:7671-7912 GCA_023258825.1 Planctomycetaceae bacterium
AAGTATCCTTGTTCTGCAGCAATCCCTGGGTCTTCCTCCGTCGTCCTGGGATCAGCTGCAACATCAGGAGCTGGAGCAACTGGTAAACCTTGAGCGGCAGTTGCGTGAGCAGTTGCGTTTGCCCAATCGATTGTTAGACGTCGCGGAGTAAACTCGGCATCGGTTTGTGCTTAGCGATCCCATCGCACTACGGAGACGCCGTTCGTAGTTGGATGCTCAGGCGAAGGTTCTTCCGTATCGC
>JALQWE010000154.1 GCA_023258825.1 Planctomycetaceae bacterium
CTGGAAAATCTGCCGGGCACGTATTCGATGATCGCTGGCGGCAACTCTGACTGCTGTAGCTCGGCCGGAAGCGGCACGGACGTTGGACCGTCGACGATCGGCAACTGCCAGGACGGCGCGCACCAGTTTTCACCGACCCGGATTTCTTCCACCACGGGTTGCTGAGTCACTCCTGGCCTCGTCACCACATGAATACGGTGCACAGGGCCCGTCGCACCAAACTGACTGAAGATGGCAGCGTCGTCGTCACGTCTGACCAGCTTTGACAGTGACCCTCCGGGCCCTACGGCCAGTATCGATGCGACGGCGGAACTGCTGTCCCCGCTCACCCGCACGTGCAACTGTCCATAGTTGGTCTGCTCCCGGATCCGCAGCCACAGCATCGTCACAGCGACGAGGCAGATCAGTACAGGCAGGATGAAACGCTTCTGCTTCACGGTTCAGCCACCCAATTCCATTTTTCAGCTTCGAACAGACGCGCTGGTGCAGATCTCATGATTCGATTCAAGTTCAATGATGCACAGTGATAGCCGACAGAACACCCATGGAAGTCCTGCACCGATACTCACCACAAAATTCGGTAGATCCAAGTCCGGGCAATCGCAGCGACTGCAGGGGTTCTGAGTCGCTCATACGATGTCTCAGAAACCGCCGTCAGTCTCCACGGAGCGCACCTCGTTCCCGTGGGTGACCAAAAACTCCGAGGAGTTTCCCCTATGCAATCTTCTAAGTCCTGATGTGGGGCTGGTCAAAATGGATTAAAGAATTGGCCTGGGTAACCGGCTCAACGAACGCCTGCTTTGACAGCAGTACGGGTTAATCCGACTGTGTAAGGAGCACTTTGCGATCTCCGGGAATCCCGTTTCGATTCCGATTCTCCGGATTCTTCTGCGCATGAGGGATGTACCAGAAGCTCGCAAAGCCACGACTGCGCGTCCTGCGAACAGGGTTTCATACGGCGGGGGGACCGAAGGGCGGAGGAATTCCCACGATTATGAGCCCGCGGGTCCGGGGCGAAGCGGCCGGTGCTCGCTGCACAGCATTTGCTGCCTGTCGACAGCAGTCCGGCCCCCCGCACTCTGCGAATGTCACACTCGGCCGGTGTCGGGCACTGCCCGCGACAGGCCGCGAGATAGCGACGCCACGCGGGAAATACCACACGTTAATTCCGCTGCACGGCCGGGGCCCGCTGTCTTCGCTCTACCGCGGTCGAAACAGCAACGATCAGGGTTGGAGAGAAGCAATCCACTGAAGGCCAGCGAGGCGAAAGAATCGCAGCCCCGCTCGGCCAGTTCCGGGTTGTCGTCATCCTTGTTCACCGGATTCTCACAGACCCGCGACGACTTGATATCCTGTCACTGAATCTGCAGCATGGACAACGCAGTCTGCGCAGACTGCTGGACGACGGGGTCGGCATGATTGTTCATGCCCTTCAACAGCTCCTCCGCCAGCTCTCGCTGTTTGTACACCGCAAGCATCGTGATGGCGGCTTCCACCCGAGCAATGTCGGTGGCTGAAAGTGCCAATTCACGATAGGCTGCCAGCTCGGCCGGGGAAACAGCCCCCGGGAGTCGACGCAGATCTCTCCAGAACGTGGCTTGCTGTGTTTGAGGCATCTGGCTGTAAAACGAACGCAGGAATGCAAGGGGCAGTCCGCCAACTGTCCCCGTAGCAGCAGAACTCTGAGCCTGTGATGGTGGGGTCATGGGAGTCGAATTACTGAGAACCGGTTGCGGCGCGACCACCGCCGGGGCAGGCATGGCGACTGTCGATGCAACCGACTGGGCTGAGACTGGCTGCCCCTGAGCATAGACTATGGGCAAGGCTGCGGCCACCGGTGCTGCAGGTGGCGCTGTCTGGGCCGATACCGGGGATGCAACAACCGGGATTGTCAAAGGGGCGACTTCAGGAGACTGCGGAGCAGCGTATTGTGCAACCATCACGCCGGCGCTGACCTGACCCGGCATTGAGGCCGCAGGCATCTGCTGGACGACAGGAATTCCATTTCCGACGGTTGAGCCCGCAACCACCGTCGGTACGGCAGGCATCGCCTGTGGAACTGGCAACAAGGGGAACTGCGGCATTCCCGGAGCCATATAGCCTGCCTGAGTCCCCATCGTCGCACCGGGTGTGGGTGTGTAGGCGACCTGAGCAACAGCCGGAGCCGGCTGCGGCTGCGGTTGACTTCCCGCCACGCCACTCAGCTGCAACTGGCCGGCAGCAGCCAGTTGAGCAAGTCGCTGGTAGTCGAATACCTGCCCCGAAACAACAATCATCGGAGGGGTAGTACCGGGCGAATCCGCAGAGTTTCTTTCTTCCCGGCTGCGCTGTGTCCAACCATCCACCGCCTGCCACGAGCGGCTGGGCTCGACAATCCGGGGACTACGGGCAAAGTCCGGATGATCGAACTCCTGCTCAGGTAACCCACCTTCAAGGGACGGTTCCCGATGAGCCATTCGCCAGGGTTCGATCACAGCAGCTTTCCTGCTTGATCGTCCTGCATCGTGAATCGATTCAATCGGACTTCCATGGGAGAATTCTGACAGTTGCGAATCACTCCTCGCAACGGGCGAATTAACCTCCGCAACCGCATCTGACGGGTCGGAAGATCCACTGCGGCTCTTTGCGCTGCGCCAGACTCCACGAGTTTCTGTAGCCGCGAATGATTCCGGATCCTGAAGAGTGCTGGCGGAGATCTCCCTGAGATGACCAGTCGCCCCTGTGTTTGTCTCTGAAACTGAAACGATTGGTGAGGCCGCGGAATTACGGAAACTGTCATCTGCCGACGGCACTTTTGTGGTGTCTTCACCGCTGACAACAGTCGCGGTCGGGCGCGGGGCCGCTCCGACGAGGCGAAGTTCCGACGCATTGATGACGTCGGCCGACAACACTCGCTCTGAGGTACTGACGGGGGCTTGTTTTGCGACCGTAGTCGGCTTAGGATCTGCAGTCAGTTCCGTAAGTCCGATCGTATCAATGGACTCTGACTCGGTGATCACCTGCATAGCCTGAGTTGCACCGGTGTCCACCGTTATTTGGGCAGCATCCTTTGTGACCTTGGAGGCCGTTGCATCGCTGGAAGCAACAGCTTTCCCTGCGTCCGTGGAATTCTGGCTGTCGAGCAGTGCCTCAATCTGAACAAGAGCCTCCGCGGCCTGTTTGTTGTCGGCATCTGAGTCGAGGGCCTGCGAGAAGTATCGCTGGGCCTCGTTGAGATCTCCCTTCTGGGCGAGCGCAAATCCGACAGTTGTCGCGGCGGCTGCTTCACCCATGCCCTGTCTGAGCAGTGACATGGCAGCCGGAACCTGATTCAGTTCGATCAGAGCAATTGCGAGGTTGGACTGAGTGCGTGCATGTGCCGGGTTGATCTGCTGCGCCTGCTGAAAGATCTTCACGGCCTCATCAGCATTTCCCTGGAGATAGTGGGAGTACCCAAGGTCACAGAGGATGTCCACATCCATTGGAGCCAGTTGATGCGCCTGATTCAGGTAATTCACGGCCTGCTCAGGGCGTCCGGACTTCTGGCTGAGAATTCCCAGGCGATGATGCAACTCTGCTTTCTGCGGGTGCTTTTTCAACAACGACTCGTAATTCTGTGTCGCCTTCAGAAGTTCACCCTTCTGCTCCGCCATTCGAGCTGAAAGGAAGGTTTCCCTGTAGGCGGTCTCCGAGCGACCAGTGATGCGGGCCGCCAGATCCGGCCCGGAGGCGCAGCCGGCAAGGACCAGCGGCAACAACAGACTGAATAGCGGCTTGCGAATGAGAAACATCGTTGCGTCCCTTCCAGATGATCCATATCACAGATTGGGTGGTTCCAGCCGTTTGGCTGCGTCTCCCATGTGATCCATGCCAGAGAGTCAGACCAGGTGATAACTGTCAGCGGAACCCACCGCCGCCACCGCCACCACCGGCTCCTCCAGCACCACCGGCTCCTCCGAATCCCGCAGTCCCGGTTCCCATATTCAACGAATTTCCATACGCACGCTCCGCCTCGGCAGAAGGAATCCCGGCTGAGAGCGCTGTTCCCACAATCACTCTCTGACCGGCAGCTGGAACACCCATCAGGGTCATTGCGGCGACGATCACATTTCTGCGATCCTCATCAAGTTTTTCACAGGGTGGACACCCCTCAATCAGAGCAGCCAGTTCAGTCGATGCGGCCTCCACGATGATTGGAAACGGTACCTGTCCGGCACGCGCCGCAATCTGACGCAGATGAGCTTCCCCTGCGGGATTCAGCCGCGAAGTGCCGGCAACGAATTCATGTTCGTAGATCACGAAGTCGCTGGCCTCGCCATGCATCTCCTGCAGTTCCATAATCGGTCGAACACTGGAACCGACGGGCGCTGGCGGATCCGGAAGCGGAGCCGGGACCGAAATCCTGTCACGAATGCATCCCGAACTTGCCAGCAGGCAACCAGCCAGAAGCAGACTTTTTCGATTATTCCCTGCCACCAGACCGCTCCCGAAAAAATCATCCGTCAGAAAAATCTCAGTATCACCCGGACAGCTCAATAGCTCTCCATGATGTCGACCGACACTCAGCATCACCCGCCGAAACCATGCCACTGTGGTGTCTCACAGTGCCGACTCAGCGTTCACTGAGAAAAACCGACCTTGCCCGTTGAAAAGTAGCGCGCACTGTTTTCGTAACTGTTGAAATACAGATTCGGGTGCAGCAACTGATCACGGTAATTGGGCCAGACAGTCGCTCTGTGGTGATGTCCCGGCCGACCCTCAATACGGTTCCGCAGGTAGAAATCCACATCAGTGGGTTCCGTGAAATTCAGCCCCGGCAACAACTGGGGCACTTCACTGGCATCCAGTGCGTGCACAATCTCCGGACTTATAATCACCACCAGTTCAGACTCGTCTGAATTCGAACCTCGGGAACTCCCCAGACTGCCAAGCAGAGGAATGTCTCCAAAGCCGGGCAATCGGCTGGTAGCACCACTTTGTTGCTGCTGACTCAGTCCGGCGATGGCCAGGACCTGACCTTCACGCAATTCCACTGTTGTGGATGCCGATCGTGTATCAACACCGAAGACACCGTTGACAGAAAGTGAGTTATTAATCGAGCTGAATTCAGGATTGACCTGCAGACGGATCCGATCCTTGTCGAGCACAGTTGGAGTAAACGTCAGCATTGTGCCGTAGCCACGAAACGTTGTAGACGCAGCCTTGGCTCCATCGACTCCGACAATCGTCGGAACGGCGAACTCTCCACCGGAGATGAAAGTTGCCGGTTTGCCGCTGATGGTCACCAGCGTCGGTTCAGCCAGAATCTTCGCTACCTTTCGCTGCTCCAGCGCCTGCAGCGTCAGCTTGAAGCGGTCCTCACCAAATGTCCCGCTCACAACAGCATTGCCCACACCGGAGGCACCGGCCCCGAAGATAAAATCACCAATCTCTGCGTCGAAATCAGCACCAAGATTCCTTACAGCTGATCGCTTCAACTCAGCAATACGAACCTTCAGCATCACCTGATGCTCTCCAGGGACTCGGATCAGATTGATAATTGTCATTGAATTCGTGATGGAATCGAGGTTGATCTCCTCCATATTCGCCAGAGTGGCATCTACTGTTCCTGTCCCGACACCAGTGCCGCCCTGCAACCCGGACTGATTGGCGCCTTGACCGCCGCGACGCAGAAACGACAGAATCTGAGAAGCCTCTTCAGCATCCCGTGCCTGCCCCTTCACAATAATCTTGTCCGCGACCGGAATCAGTCTGATAAAGCTGTTCGGAAACAATTGTGAGATCTGCTGCTCCAGCTTACGAATCTCAAGATCACGCAACGCCAGATCTTTCTGCTGGGGTGTTACGTGAACCACGAAGCTGAACAGTTCGGAGGCATTCTGATCTCCCAGCCATACGGTAACCGTCGTTCGGCCAGGATTCTTTCCAATCATCTCCAGTTCACGCTGGCTGAACGGAGTCGTCTCGACGATCTCCGGATCAGCAATCGATGCCCTGGCGATGTTCTGCTTAAACAACACCACCTTGGAATGCCGCTGCTCCAGTCGGAGTTCCGCGGTTGGTTCACTGATGTGGGAAATCGTGCGGTTAATCGAATCGACCGCATCGGAAGTTGCTGCTTCCTGAGCTGAAACTGGCATACTGCAGGCCAGCCCGAAAACAATTCCAGCAATCCCCGGTAACCGTAACCTGCTCATAACTCTATCCCCACATCTTCGTCCGCAGTTGCCCTGCTGTGAGCACACAAGGTGTCTCATCCCCGGGATCGACTCGAATCCTGATCGCTCAGGCCCAGGCGATACACCGGGTGGCAAAATCCCTCTCTCGTCTATTCGGCATTTCCTCCGGGGGGGAAAAACGCATTCGACCTTTCTTCAACAGTTTTCAGGAAATAGTTCCAGACTACTGATTTTTTTTTGCAATCGCCTGTATTTCCGACAGATCCAAAGCAATCCGGCGTTCCGTCAATCTCGCACTGCTCATCCTGACCGGCAATATCGGCACAAATGACGACGCCCTGTCAGATCGACTCATTGCATCCTGCGCCTACGGACGCTCGCCTGGTCACTCTCTCCCCACTTCTTCGGGACGCGACTGGCCATTTGTAGCAATCGAAACGATCGAACCAGAAAAATCACCTGGATGCAACATTCTCTTTACACCATGTCGTTGGGGATTTTCCGACTTTTCCCCGAGGACATAACCGCCCGAAACGCAGCGACTGAGTCTGCGACGTCGAACACATTTGCAGGAGCCGAAGAGGTCCGCTGTAAAAATCAGAAGTGGACGTGAGAAGCCTCACTGACTCGGCACGGAAGTGCCTCAGTGCTCAAAGGAATGGAATCCCTATGAAATCGTTTCGCCATGTCGTGGTGCCCTCAGTCGCCAGCCTGCTGATCTTGTCCGGGGGTGCCGTCACGGCACAGGACGATGTGCCGCCCGCAGAATTTGCTGCTCCGGACACAGCATCGCCGCTTGAAAGCCCAACACCGGTTCCCCCAATTCCTGAACCGATGCTCGAAGAACAGGCACTTTCTGCCGCTGAACCGCTGATGGTGCCGCCCGCCTGCGATATGACTTCACAGCTGCCGCCGGTGATGTACCCACCAATGTCGATGCACGTCCCCCAGGTGATGCCGTACGGGCCTTCCTGCCCATCACTCGTCCCCATGACAACGTCAGGCGGAACCTGCTGCATTTCTCCCATTCAGACAACCTCAGGCTGGTGCCCGCCACCAGTGCACTTTGAATCACCCTGGTGCCCCGGAACTGGTGGATTGCAGACCGCCACCTACCCGGCCCCCATCGACCCGAGTTTCGCTCCGTTTGTCGCCGGATATCCCTATGCGACGGCCCCCATCTACGCGAACAGTCCGTCATCAAAATGCCGACCACATCCGCTTCGCGCTGACGCGTTACTGCATGTCAGCCCGGGCAACATGTTTCCCATGGGACCAATTGCCCCTGTAGCCCGTGGATCCTATTACTTCCGACCGTACAATTTCCGGCAGGTGCAACTGGACCAGATGCGGGCCGCCATGTGGACCGGCAACACAACCTCACCGTATACCTCACCGCTGCTGCCTGAACTCGCAGCCAAGCTGGAAACCTACAAACACTCGCTCGATCGAGCCCTGCTGCCATCGTTGGGGAACCCCCACGCACCAGCGCCGGGAAGCCTTTCGCCCCTCGCCCCCCGTTGAAAAAGGGGTCAGGTCTCTTTTCCGCCGTTGAAAAAGGGGTCAGGTCTCTTTTCCGGGGTTACTCCACCAGTCGCACAGGCGACACGCGCGGTTCCAGCGGCATTCGATCGCGCACAGTGATCGTCGCATTCCCGGAGCTGGATAAGCTTCCCACCACAATCGAAAAGTTGTAGGTGCCGTTTCCACTGATTTTCAGTGGTGC
>JALQWE010000155.1 GCA_023258825.1 Planctomycetaceae bacterium
ATCATCGTTTGGCGGTGCTGCAGGAGGAGGGCTTGGAAGCCTTTTGTCGTGCTACGCTGAACAGCAATGAACTGGTGTTTATTCCCTGACTGGCGGCATGGGAAGCATGGGCTGTTGTGGTGCGATTGAACAGGTCCTGCATGGTTCTCCCTGTTGCACGTCGGCCGGGGTCTGGTTACCTTCATCGAAAACCGCGGATTTCATGACATGAAAAAATCGGATGTTGTTGGCTGGATTTCAATGTTGTTGTTGTCGGCTACTGAGCTGTTGTCGACGGACGTCTGTGCTGACGAGCTTCGGGAGCGGCTGAAGGATGTCAATGGCGTACGGACGGAGGTGTGGGTTTACAACGACATACCGGCTGCGATTCAGGAGGCACGTCGGACCGGCAAACCGTTGTTTGTGACATTTCGATGTGTTCCCTGCCGGGACTGTGCGGCTTTTGACGCCGACGTTGCAAATGGAAACGAACAGGTTCGGGAACTGGCAGCGAAGGAGTTCATTGCTGTTCGTCAGGTGGAAATGAAGGGCGTGGACCTGACGCAGTTTCAGTTTGATTATGACCTGAACTGGGCAGCGGTGTTCATGAATGCCGACGGCGTCGTTTATGCTCGGTATGGAACCCAGGGCGCCGAGGGATCCGATGCGTGGAATTCGATCGAGGGCTTGATGACGACCATGCAGCGTGTTCTGCAGATGCATCATGATTATCCCGCGAACCTCGCGGAACTCGCCGATAAGCGTGGCGAGGCAGTGCCTCAGAACGACGCCCTGCAGCTGCCGGGGCTCCGGAATCCGGAAAAGTATGCTCGAGAGACGAATCGATCCAACTGCATTCATTGCCATAACATCCACGATGCCCAGCATCTTCAGGCGCTGAGAGAGAATCGGTATTCGCCGGAAATGTTGTGGAAGTATCCGCTGCCTGACCTGATTGGTATGAAAATTGACCGTCGGAATGGAACGCAGATTGTTGAGGTTGTGCCGGAGTCACCCGCTGCGTTGGCTGGATTGGCCGTTGGCGAAGAGGTGGTGCGAATGAATGGTCAGCGGATTGCGTCGATTGCTGACATGCAGTGGGTTCTGCATCATCTTTCCGGAAAGGCGACACAGGTTGAAGTCGAAGGAAGTCAATCCGGAAAAAAAATGCTGCGATTACCGGATGGCTGGCGCGTTCATGATTTTTCGTGGCGTGGATCCATGTGGAATGCCCCGCCGCGGCTGGCGGTCTGGTTGCCCGAGCTGACGGGCGAAGCGTTGACAAGTCTGGGCTTGCCACAGGGCGATGGCGCTCTTGAAGCGCGGTGGATCAATCAGGAAAGTGAGGGGGGGCGGCAGGCGCTGCGCGACGGGCTGCGTGAGAAGGATGTGGTGATTGGTGTGAGCGGCCTGCCTGTCCGGGTGAATTCTCGTCAGTTCAATGCGTATTTAAAGTTGAACTACAAGGTGGGTGACGAGCTTCCGTTGACCATTCTCCGACAGGGGCAGAGGATGGATTTGAAGTTGAGGCTAGTCGAGTGAACAAGGAGAACTGGCTGCAGTTTTTCGCTGCAGGCAAGTCTTCGGCCGCTGGAAACAGGGCTGTGGAACAAACGGCGGTCTACTACAGCGGAATTGTCCGTGTCGCGAAAGCTGTTTCCTGCAATTCAGATTTGCGATAGTCGAAAGTCTACCTTTTCGTCCTGGCGGATGTTGCCTCCGTGACCTCGATCATGGGTAGATGATCTGCCTCAGTCCAGTGCAGTTTCAAAGGCGTGGTCTGTGGCTGTCGACATTCTCCGGGGATTCGGATGGGCGCACCGATTGATTCGAGGGTGATCGAGTAATCACCAGCCTTGAGCCAGAGTGGGCCCCTGGCGTCGGGTTGAAACAGCCCGAACGACCCATCATCTGCCGTCTGTCCAAAACCGATTTCTTCAAAGCCGGCAGAAGTTTTCTGATAGATGTGCACGAGAATATCACTGGTGGTTGCGGTACCAATACGCAGCATTCCCGGGGTTCCGGACTCGGTGGGCGATGGGTTCTCGGAGCATCCGATCAGAAGAGTGGCAAACAACAGGATTGAGAATCGGGGGATCATCTTGTGTTCCGATGGCTGAGGGCGAGGAGTAAGGTTACTTCGAACACGGACATGAGACCTTCAGGAGACTGGCAGACCGGGGCTGACGTGCTGCAGTCCAAGCCAGTTGGCGAGAACTGGGATACGAGACAAAACAAGCCATTCGAGCAGCAGAACTATCGCGAGCGTGATGGCAAACAGTGGAAAGCACAGCCCCAGAAACAGGACAAGGCCGACGAAGCTGATTGAGTATCGTGGCTGTTCGATGGGGCGTGGTGCGCCGAGAACACCACTGTCTCTGCGTTTCCACCAGAGGATGACACCACTGACGGAGAGCAGGATCAGACCGCACGCGGTGATCAAACCCATGGCGATGTTGATCCATCCAAAGAGTTGTCCTTCGTGCGCAGCGACGCCGATCCCGATCGCACGATCGATCCAGTGCTTATCGGAAAAATTCTGACGACTGACGATGGCCCCGGTTTTGGAGTCGAGATCAACAGTCACGCGCCGGGGCCGATTGGGAGTATCCGAACGCCCGGTCCACGCGGGAGATCGTCTTCCGGGAGCGGCGATGATGACCGGCGCCTCCAGTTGCATGCCCGCCATCGTGGCAACCATGGAGTTGATCCCTGACAGATCCGGAGCGATATCGGGTTGTGTCGAGGAGGAGGTGGTGTGGCCGCCATGGTGACCGGAACCTGAATGACCATCGTGCGAGGGGCTGGACGAGGCCCGCTTTCCTTCGCTGCTGTTTGCCCAGTCCTGCTGTACGACGGCGGTACCAGTCAGTTTTCGTACAGATTTGAAGTAGTCTCCCCAGAACTTTGCCCACGGCAATCCCGTCAGTAACAGGAACAGGGCCATCAGAGAAATCCACATACCGATGACCGCGTGAAGATCTCGCCAGAAGAGGCGTGAACCGTGAAACAAGCGCGGATAAAGAACACCAGCAAGGCTTCGTGTGTTGCGTGGCCACCATAGAAACAGGCCACTTAAGAGCAGTACGATGGTCCAGCAGGCTGCCGTTTCGACGATATTGGAGCCGCGATCACCCATGAGAAGTTCACCATGCAGTCGAAAAAACAGACGCATGATGCGGTCGTCTTCAGGGACAGAGCCGAGTACCTGCAGAGTTTCCGGATGTACAAATGTCCGATGGACGATTCCCTTCTCTCGAACGAGGACTCGAACTGCCGAAGTGGCATCTCCTGGCAGCTCATAGCTGCTGAAAACAGCTCCGGGAAACGCGGACAGTGCGGCCTGAACATGTTCTGCCGGAAGGCGTGTCTTCCCCGTCATGTTTAAATGGTTATAGGCCCGTTCTGTCCAAGCCTCAATCTGTGGCTTGAACAGGTAGACACAACCAGTGAGCGACAGCACGATCACAAACGGGACACAGATCAACCCCGCGTAAAAGTGCCATCGCCAAACGGCACGATAGTGGGGCCATGTCGCGGCATTGTGTTTTGGCGTCGATGTGTTGTTTGTCTGTGAGGCCGGCGGGGTGGTGATGGTCATTGTCTCGTGGAACTCCGGATACTTTCAGCGACTGACGGATAATTCAGGCGGCGTTTGAGGACTGTCAGGCAGTTCCTCGCAACTGCGTATCCACCATGGCCCACATCGACGGTTCTGGCTGAGGCCGTCAATGTGGGGTTGGGGCGAATGGCAAGCGAGGAAATGCTGGGTTGGGGTTTAGAAATCAGAAACGACTTCTCCACCATCTTTGCTGTGCAGACTGCGGTGCAATGCCGTGTCAATGTTGTCGCTGAGCATGCGGACGGAGCCGTCGCCTAACAGAACCTGGGCAACGCCGGTGTGCCAGCTTCGGGGACCAAAGAATCCGGTGAAGTGCACGACGACGTCAGGGATCCTGCTGTTTGGTGTTGTGTAGCCATTCGTTAGTGTGCTGACAGCGCCGGAGTGGGCCCAGGAGACGCCTCGTCCTCGCAGAGCGGCACTGGAGGCACCTCGCCACGATGTTTTCTGTGGCCAGATCGTGGCCAGATCAGGATTGACGATCACGCCACCTGGACCGTTGATCCAGCCTCCTCCGGATGCGGCGAGTCCCTGAACTGCCAGCAGATTGGCGCTGACACCGGAAGAACCATTCAGTGTCATTCGATAGTTGAATGCCGGGAGAGTTCCTGCGGGGAGCGTGATATCAGCCCCAACGCTGCGAATGGCTTCGCTCATGACGACCGTGTTTGAAGTTCCGTCTGTCACATCCCGCATGCGTACACTGGAGTTTTCGTAAACAAGACCATCCGTCCTCCAGCGCAGATCATAATTTGCTCCCGTGCCGCTGCCATAGCTGATCATATAATTGATCCCGGCATAGACAGCACCGCCAGCACCGGTATTCAGCGTTGGGGCCGGATCACTGGGACACAGCATCACCTGAAGAGGTGTTGCAAAGGCGGCCGCGAACCGGGGATTTGGTACAAGATTGTTGAAGGGCCCCGTGAATGCGGGTTGAGTGAAGTCCAGAAGGTTCTGGAGATTGGCTTGCTCCATGTAGGGCAGCAGTCTTGCCTGAGGAGAGAAACCCTGGACGTTGGGAAGGTAATTCTGGGCATTGGTCATGGGAAACATGCCAAACGTTCCCTCATAGTTGTGCAGGGCCAGTCCGAATTGCCTGAGATTGTTCCGGCACTGTGTTCGCCGCGCTGCTTCCCGAGCCTGCTGAACAGCTGGGAGCAGTAGTGCTACAAGGATGGCGATGATGGCAATCACAACAAGTAGTTCGATCAAGGTGAAACCATATCGATGTTTGCGGAAGTACATTTCGAGAACCCCTAATGCTGGTCGTTGTTGTTGGATGAAATTGCAGCAGTCGGCTTGCCATCACTGGTTTCTGGATCAGTTTGTGACCGACGCAATGAATCTGTCGGTGCGCAATAAATGCTGATTTGTGAACGCGCCGCTGCAGGAGATGATGCCCAATTCGGGGCCGATCGTCTGAGTGTTCACGACAGACCTGCACTGAATGCAGCGTCTGTTGCCAGTGGTGTTGAGTGGAATCCTGATGTCAGCCCATGGTGACATCGCGGTGGAACAGGCAGGTTCCATCGAGCCATGTCCGACATAGCAGTTGCCAGATGGATCGCCGGCTACGGGTTGTGAGCAATCGGCGCAACATCGCGCTGATTGTTTGCGCCAGTTGTCCGCGGACGGAGTGCGGCCTGCGTTGGCCAGGCAGGGGAAGTCCACTGGCAATCACGACCCGACATCAGGGTTTGTCGACGAGTGTAACGCTGGAAGTGTTCTTTCCCGACGAACGCTCGAACAACAGCCTGCGGCATGTGGCAGGATTCGACTCAGATCACCTGCAATTTGGGGGGCGTTGTCGGGTACTGCCCGTCGGTCGGGGGCAGCCGTTCTGAGCTGGGGGCATCAAGATTGCCTGCCATTGCAGCGAGCCCCGGCAGCGTGGCACGTTCCGGCGAGACCACGCTGGAAATCATCAGTTGAACAAGATTCACCCCACGGCACTCGAGGGACTTCAGAATGGAAGTCCATTTGCGCTGGGGCTGAATTGTCTGCGGGGGCGTAGTTTGCTCGTGAACCGGCGGGTTTTCTGCGTCGCAGCAGTCTTTGGCCGACGCTGAATAGCTGGCACACTGCCGGGCTGATTGGGAAGTTGCCGTCGTCAGGCTGCTCAGTGTCTTTGGTTCGGTGGCTGCGTCAGTTGCTTCAGTTGTTGCTGCCTGGGAATCTTTTTCGGCAGCCGCAGCGACTGTATCGGGCATTTTGACGCGATGACTGTCGGTCCCTGTCACCTTCTGAGAAGTGGGATTGCAACAGCACTGTTTTCGGCAGTCTTCAGCTGAACGGCAACCGCAGGTGCGATAGAGGCAGGGAAATGGCACAGAGGCATCTTTGCCGGGAACAGGTTGCTGCGGCCTGACCCACGTTGACGGTAGCGGTATCGCCAGCACGACACACAACGACATCAGGAGCCCTGCTGATAGCCAGCGGGTCATTCTTTTGGTCGTTGCAATGGGGTGTAGTGCCGCCATGGAAGCGTGATCTCGGAAAACTCGTTCAGTGACGCAAGTTTACCTGTTGTCGAAGAAGAAGAAAAGGATCTCGATTTGGTTCTTAGTAATTGCCGAAGCCGTATTGGACTGCAAACGCATGTCCGCTTCGTCCCCGCAGGATGAAAAATTGTCCTGCGAAATGAGGGTCAGTGGCCAATCTGGCGGTTGGATGAGTTATGCAGGGGGTGGCAATTGGTCAACATAGCCACGGATGGATTTTCGGCTGTCCCTTGCATCTGATGCGGATCACTGGACAATGCAGGACCTGATCAGCGGGCTCGCTGAATTCCTGATGGCGATGGCCTGCACTTTTCCCACCCACATCAACTTAGCTTGTGAGAATTTCCGCATGTCCAGTGAGGATACTCGGCTGCACTCCCGGTCCAGCCACCAGGCGGAAGGATCAATCAGTCAGGGGCATGTCGCTGAGGAGGTCTTTTCTCCTCAGCCGGGCACCTCTCTCATGCCTCCATGGACCGTTGCAGAGTTGCCGGCGTCTCCAGCCTTTCAGTGGCGAAAGCTGGTGCTGATGGTCGGACCGGGGCTTGTGATGGGCGGCGCGGCGATTGGTGGGGGGGAGTGGCTGACAGGGCCACTGGTCACAGCTCGATATGGCGGAGCACTGCTGTGGCTGGCGACGTTGAGTGTTGTGTTTCAGGTCATTTACAACGTGGAAATCAGTCGTTACACGCTTTACAGCGGAGAACCGATTTTTACTGGTAAGTTTCGGATTGGTCCGCATCCGTTGTTCTGGGTGGTGATGTACCTGCTGCTGGACATTGGGTCTTTTCTGCCGTATCTGGCTTCGAATGCTGCGATTCCGCTTGGAGCGATGCTGCGTGGCCGAATTCCCGATCCTTCGATCCCGGCCGACCAGAGTCTATTGACAGTGCTGTCCTGCGGAATTTTTCTGTCGGTACTGATTCCGCTTTGTATTGGTGGAAAGGTATACAACTCCATCAGGGCTCTGATGACCTTCAAGCTGGTGTTTGTGCTGACATTTCTGCTGTATCTTGCCTTTCAGTATTCGACAGTTGCGACGTGGAAGGAAATCGGAGGTGGATTTCTGAAGTTCGGTAACGTGCCTGTCAAACCGGCTGAAGATACGAATGAGGATGGCAAACAGGACGCGGGAGAACAGCCTCATCAGAACATCGACAATGTGTTTTCTGCATGGTCTGAAGGACGCAGTCTGGCATTCGACCTGTCGTTGCTGGGGATTCTGGCATCGATGGTTGCGATCTCCGGAAATGGTGGGTTGACGAATACTCCGATCAGCTCATTCACACGGGATCAGGGGTGGGGCATGGGGAAGCATGTCGGCGCCATTCCGAGTCTGGTTGGGGGGCATGCCATTGAGCTTTCCCATTCGGGCAAGGTATTTCGGCTGACACCTGAATCGTTGCGACGATGGGCGGGTTGGATGGCTCATGTCAGTCGCGAACAGTATCTCGTCTGGTTGCCCGCATGCTTTGTCGGGCTGGCGTTGCCGAGCATGCTTTCTGTGCAGTTTCTGCAGCGAGGAACGGTGCCTAATGACAAATGGCAGGCGGCGGCTATGACAGCTGGCAGTGTGCGAGACGTGGTGGGTACAGCATGGGGGCCAATGTTCTGGTATCTCACATTATTCTGCGGATTTCTGATTCTCGCCAGCAGCATGGTGACAACGGCTGATGGTGTTCTGAGACGATGGGTGGACGTGTTCTGGACAGCCAGTCGACGACTGCAAACGTGGGATCCTTCTCAGATTGGCATTCTGTATTTTGGCGTGCTTTGCT
>JALQWE010000156.1 GCA_023258825.1 Planctomycetaceae bacterium
TGCGCCAAATTTTGGTGCGATGTATGTGATGCTGGAGAGTTTTGAAGAGCGACTGCAGACGAAGCGGACAGCGGATCAGATCGCCGAAGAGTTGCGGGACTTGTTTGCTCGTGAAGTGAGTGAAGCGGACGTCAACATTCTTGGGGCACCGCCGATCGAGGGGCTGGGGACATCGGGTGGATTTCGTGTTGTGATCCAGGATCGCGGCGAGAATGGCCTGAGTGTCCTGGAGGGGGTCAGTCAGGCGGTTGTGGATCAGGGAAACAGCAATGGATTGCTGCGAGATGTGTTTTCGGGGTTTCGTGCGGCCACGACGTGGCTGGAACTGGATATCGACCGCGATTCGATCCGGAAGATGGGGTTGTCGATTGGCGATGTGTTCAACGCACTGCAGGTGAATTTTGGTTCGCTGTATGTGAATGACTTCAACCGATTCGGGCGAACGTGGCAGGTGAATGTGCAGGCCGATGCGCGGTATCGCATGCGAACGGATGATCTGCGTCGCATGTATGTGCGATCTCCCACGGCCGGCAGTGTACCGCTGGCGAGTTTTGTGCGAGTGCGTTCGGTTCCCGGTCCGTTAATGATTTATCGCCATAACCTGTATCCGGCTGCGTTTGTCAACGCGGACGCGGCGTCCGGCGTCAGTTCATGGGAGGCTATCACGTCGCTGAAGAGTCTTGCGGAAGGTCAACTGGCGCCATCGATGCGTGTGGAATACACGGAACTGGCCTTCCTGCAGCAGTTGGCGGGCAACACGGCGATGTTCGCATTCCTGCTGGCGGTTGTGCTGGTGTTTCTGGTCCTGGCGGCTCAGTATGAGAGCTGGTCACTGCCGCTGGCGGTTATTCTTGTGGTTCCCATGTGCCTGCTGTGTGCTGTAGTGGGAGTGCGGATGGCGGGTTTGGACATCAACATTTTCACTCAGATCGGCTTTGTGGTTTTGGTGGGTCTGGCCTGCAAGAATGCGATTCTGATTGTGGAATATGCACGAGCCCGGACTCTGGCGGGTAGTCCGCCGTATGACGCTACTCTGGAGGCGTGTCGACTGCGATTGCGTCCCATCGTGATGACCTCGCTGGCCTTTGTGTTTGGAGTGATCCCGCTGGTTCTGGGCGAGGGGGCTGGCGCTGAAATGCGCAGGACACTGGGGACGGCGGTGTTTTCGGGAATGCTGGGGGTGACGGTGTTCGGAGTGTTTCTTACTCCGGTATTTTTCTACGTGATTCAGCGGGTTATTGGACGGAATCACCGTGCCGGATTGGAAACACAGCGCGATCATGCTCCGGCCCCGTGATGATGGTGGCGCGTGCTGAGCGTGGGGCAAAGGGGCCCGGAACGAACGCAGCAAATTCGGGTGGCCGCTGGAGGTGAGACTCTGACGGTATTGCCGTGGCGGGTCTGGCAGTAAGTCTGGTGTCCAGTGTGGGTGAAATTGCCGCTACTGCGAATCATCCGGCAGGCTCTGCACCTTGCCCATAGCCTTATACAGGCTGGTCCCGAGTGCCACGACGAGAATGGCGACCACGACGCTGAGGAAGACTGGATGGTTCAGAACGTGACCGACGCTTTTCTTTGGGGGCGTGGCCACGATACGGCGGAGTCTGACGGAGCCGGTGGTCGCGAGCACTGGAGCTTCGCCGGCCTGCAGAGCGCGTGTGATGGCTTCGGTATCGTGGTTCGGTGTTGCCACATTGTCATCTCCGTAGAGAAGTGAGCAGGCCTGACCGGGGGTAACGAGCAGCACGGCCTCATGGATTGGTGACGCGAGATTCAGTCCCTGCAGCGAGAGCGGTGGACTGTCACGATTGTCGATGACCAGCCGCCATGCCGTATGTCGAATCTGTGGGAAGTTGAGCGAAAGCTGTTCTTCATGAAGTTTACCGACGGAGAACCGGCGAATGGTATCGGTGGCGATGTCCTGCCATTGTTCGGGGGATTCCTGAGTGCGGATCTGTGCCGTGACAAGTCGGCTGAAGTTGTTGTCTGAGGTTTTCAGGGTGATCCGGGAGACGGGTTGTCTCTGGGTATCGAAGCGAATCAGGGTCTGCTGCTGCTTTGAATCGATAGAGACGTTGGTATGGGTCACGTCCTGAAACTGGAGGGCCGGGATTGTGGCATTGGTATTCCGAACGTGAGCCCGGAGCAGGATTCGATCGATGCGAAAGGCGCGACGGAGCCGCAGTGATCTCTCGGTGCGTTCGGTCTCGGTGTTATGCGAGAACGTGCGCGTCAACTCTGTCAGTGCGGACTGCTGATCCTGTGTCAGTTGATCCACGCGAATGGTCAGTACGCGTGACGTACCAGGGCTGAGTTCCACGTCTGTTCTGCGAACGTCCATAAATTGAGAGTAATCGAAGATGACCGCATCTTCGCAGAGGGGGACGGGAGGATCTGATCCGGCGTCAAAGACCTGAATGCGATGTTCAAAATCGAACAGTGGAGTGATGAGTTTCAGGCCGTCAGGTTGTGGGTCTTCTGGCCGCAGAGTGACTGTGATTTCGAGTGCCTGGTCATCAAGGGGGCGGAGTGTGAATTGATCCGCAGTCCACTCCCGCAGGATTGTCGTGGCGGTGTCAGGTTCCCGGGCTTCACGAATGATGAACGGGACGGCCTGAGAATTCTGATCCCGGATCTGCACGTCGGGCCAGCCATCACGAGTATTCTGGTGCAGATCGTAGTCGAACGGGATGCGAATCAGGGTTGGCTGCGTGACAGGCGGCAGTTCAATCGGACGTTCACAGCGGAACTGTGAAACTTCCGGAAGTTGTGACTGCCGGGCTGGTTCGTCAGCACTGCAGATGCAGGCTGAGCAGACAACGACGACGGCCTTCAACAGCAGCGGGTGGTGGAGGTAGTTCATGGATTGGTGTCTTTCGGATCAGAGTTCTCTGCTGGATCCTGAGTGATAAAGGTGTTGCGGGATCTGAGGTAAAGGAACGAGCCGCTGGTGACCATGATGCCGAGAACGATGAAGGCGATGATACGATAAAACTGATCGAGGCTGGCGAGGTCGTTGAACAGGACCTTCCACGAAACCACGGCGAACAGTCCAAGACCCATGTAACGCAGAGTGGCCAGACGTCTGGAGATGCCATAGACGAGGAGGGACAGAGCAAAAACGGTCCAGAGAATGGAGACACCACCGGCGCGTAGCCCGGGAACAAAGTTGCCCAGCCACGTATTGACCTCCAGTGTGGTGTAGAGGAACAGCATGCCGATGGATAACAGGCCGAGAAGTCTGCTGAAGGTGCGGGCATCGGGAAGCCGCACATCACTGACCTCGGACAGGCAGCGGAAGGCCCAGGCCAGCAGCAGAACGATGGCACCAAAGTTGACAAGGCGGAAGAAGGCGGCCTCGACCGTCCATGCGGCATACCGGAAGTCCGAGCGAAATTGCCATGAGGGCAGGTCAGCGCTGAGAACCTTAAACAGTACAGCGATCAGCAGGATCCCAAACACGGCCAGCATAACGTGGCTGGACCGACGGATGGCTTCTTTCAGCAGAAGTACGGCCATGCCGAGCCAGAGAAGTGTCAGCATCGGCAACCGTGAAGCATCGTAGAGGATGCCGAGTGTGCGATGCACTTCCAGTGTCAGATAGAAGAAGACTGCGCCGAGGCAGGCGAGCAGTGCGGCGCTGCTGAACATGGAATCGTTCACTTCCAGCGGAATGTCATTTTCAGGTTCGAAGGTGTCGTCCTGCAGGCTGGCCTGCTTCTGCAGCAGCAGGTGTCCGAGGAACAGGGAGCCAATCGGGACACCGAAGATGACGATGCGGTGCAGTGTGGCCAGGAGCGCCGAGGAAACGGTGTGCATGGCCACAGCGGATGATCCAAACTGCGAATGCAGGTCGAGGAAGGCAAAGCGGCCAAGGACAATCAGGTAGAGTGCGAAGGAAATCAGTTTCAGGAAACGGCTCTGGAGTTTTCCGGCGATCCAGAGCATGACCAGAGCCTGCAGCGACCAGCTGACTGTAATCCATTCACGAGTCAGAATGAGCGGAACAGAGATTGAGAGGAAAAAGGCAGACAGGGCGATAAAGCTGAGCATCAGTTCGCGATCGAGGATGCGATAGGCGAGGCAGTAGCGAACGTGCAGGATGTAGTACAGAGACAGTCCCAGTGTGACGGACGCTACCCAATGGTAATTGAATGTCATATCAATCAGTCGGTAGCTGATGCCGAAAAACACACAGGCATTCAGGAACAGGACAAGCACATCCAGCAGGTTGGATCGCACGCGTACGCGGAGGTTGTAGACAAACACCATTGTGGAAAACATGACAAAGAAGGCGGTCAGGAAGGGCATGACTTCCCGGAAGTGCAGTTCAGCGTTGAACGCCCTGAGTGAACTCAGCACCAGCACGTGATGGCAGAAAAAACCGAGATAGCTGAGCAACGGCCAGCGTTTGAATGCAGAAATTCCCAGCACTCCACAGCCCACGATCAGCAGGTAACTGTAGAGCCCCACGAAATTTACCGGTCCAGCTGCAAGGAGTACCGGGGTCAGATATCCGCCGAGCACGCCCATGACGGCCGAGAGCCGGGAATCAAAACGGATGGCGAGGAATCCAGACAGCACTGTGACGGAGGTCATCAGGAAAAAGGCAACGGGAAGGGACACGAGGTGATACAGGTTGTGAGCGGCAAAGACACTGAAATACAGCGTAGCGATTCCGCCACCGAACAGGCCCTGCCCGATCAGCTGAAAGCGACTACTGACCAGTTGTGCGCCGCCGATCAGCATGGAGAGTCCTGCGGCAGCTGACAAGACGGTGCGAGCGGTTTCTGAAAGCAGCCCGTTGTCGATGGAGTATTTCAGAAAGAAACTGATCCCGATCACAACCAGCAGGATCCCGATACGCAGCAGCCACTGGCTGGCGACGGCGAATTCCACAGAGACACCCTTTGGCAGGCTTTCTTCGCCAACGGTGATCCAGCTCCAGATCCTGCGGAGAACGTCGTGGGCTGCCTGTTCGAAGGCGGTGGGCGCGGAGGGTTGCGAGTTCACAGTGGACGGTGACAAGTCAGCGACTGGTGTTTGAGCCTGACGGGCTGAAGCTGAAGTGGAGGTCCTGGCAGCGGCAGACGCTCGACGTCGAGTTTTCAGGGCCTCAACCGGGGTGTCTGTCGTGGTGTCATCTGCCGGCCGATCAACTTCAACTGGGTGATGGTCACCGTTCCTCGTGATCTCCGGGGCGTTGGATGTGGAAGCAGGAGCAGGAAGAACCGGAGTACTCTTCGCGGGCTGTGCTGGTAGTGATTCGGCAGGAGTACTGGCCACTGGCGGAACGGCGGATGACGTTGCGTCCGAGGACTCGGGAGTGATTGCGATGCCGACAGGGGGAGTTGTGGTTTCCGGCGAGGTCTCCTGGGGCATTGCGGCAGTTGCGACAGTGGGCGCTGTGACCGGGGGTGGTTCAGGGGGAATGACCGGGGGATGTGGCGAGGCTGTCGAGTGGGCGATTTGCGCCAGGATCCGATCCAGTTTCCGCTGTTGTGCGTGGACCGCATCATAGACGGCACGCATCTGTGCTGTGTGTCGTTCGCTGATTTGCTGTTGTGCGGACTCAATTTGCCCCAGTCGGCTGTAGGTCAGGAACACCACGACGGGGACGGCCAGGCACATCGCGAGAGCGACCAGATAAAAAAGCATTGAGATCAACATGGGCGACTGCTTTTAAAAAAGTGTTGGCCAGACAGTAGCGACCGCGGAAGGACGTTTGGTTCGAATTTGTCGTCCGCTCTGGAAGCGAAATGTGACGACGTACGGCGAACCCGGCAGTAGCCTTATGCAAGAGTTGGGCCGAATGTGATGAAAATGCAAGTGATTGTCAGATATCGAGTTATGTTGACGGATCGCAACGCGAGTTGGGGGGAAGGCTGCATCGCGATCATTTTTTGTTACCGCGATGGGCGTTTTTTGTTGATGCATGACGCGGATGCGGTATGTGAAGTGTGCGGCTGCGCTCGCTTTGTGGTGTGCGTTTCTGGTGCCGGAGTGATTCCGGCGCGGCGTGGAACGGGTGCTGCTCGGGTTGGTGACGTGAGCAGGCTGCACGTCTTTAGGGACGCTGAGCGGCGCGGGACAGGTTCAGCCGGCGGTCGCCATTCGCAGCAGGCCCGTCAGGGTTTCTTCCTGTTCTGAGACCTCGCGCATGGGCCATGGAAATCGCGCCTGCAATCTCTGACGGAGAGGAGCGAACGCCTGCACCAGGCCTCCGGAGACAGCCAGTTGGTTCCATTGTGGCTGGGGGCTAAGCCGCTGTGAGCAGGTGAGGTAGCTGTCGGCCATGTAGTCGAAGGCGGCGAGGAAGAGGCTGCCGACAGTGAGGTTTTCGGTGGTGATCCCGGAAATGTTTCCGGAGAAACCGAGAGCGCTGGCAAAGAAGCTGAGATCGCAGGTGAGTCCATCCGTTTGAGCAGTTTCGGTGGCCTGAGCGATGAGTTGCCAGGAGTTCTGCAGGGGCTGGCCAGCTAAACGGGACAGTTCGGTGAGCAGAGATTCGAGGACATTCAGGGAGCGACCTGCGGGGATGTGGGTGATCGTATTGAGGAACCTGCCCCCGAACCAGCAACGCGTCTGACAGTCTGCCGGCTGAAACTTATCCGTGATCTGACTCACCTGGGACCCGGTCGAGGCATTGATGGACAATTCATTTGCCTGAAGGTTGATTCCCAGCAGCGCTGCCTGTTGATCTCCGATTGCGGCAAAGCATGGCAGTGCCCTGCCCTGTTGATGCAGTGTGCCGACAGGTTGTGTGTCCGAGGCGAAGGCGGGCCATCGCAGGTGCTGCAGATCCAGTGCGTGGAAGGCTTCGTGGTGCCAGTCCTGAGTCAGCAGATTGATCATGCCGATGCCATGGGTGGGATGCATGACGGGAGTGGACTGGCAGAGTTGGGAGATGACAAAGTCACCGATAGTGACCGGGATTGCTGCGTGTGGCAGTGCGTGGTGCCGGGTGAGCCAGTGCAGCAGCGCCGTCGCCGATCCGGGTTTCAGTTCCTTGCCGAGTTCGGTGAAGATCTGCTGTGAAAACCGAGACTGGATTTCATCAAGCAGAGATGCGGTGCTACCAGGGGCAACGGGGAGGAGTGTCCGCTGGTCGCGCCACGACAGATAGTTGGTCAGCGGTTGTGCCGAGTGATCTACGAGCAAAACGCCGCCCATCTGGCTGCAGAAGCGTACGCTGCCGGCGTCCGGAGCATGTTTCAGCAGTTCGAGGATGACTGCGTGTGTCCGCTGGGTGACGGCGATGGGATCGACTTCGTGGAACCCGGAAGGCAGACCAGTGACTGGATTGGGGAATGGTTCCCGGGCGATGTGTTCGACCTGTCCGGACTCTGAATTCAGGACAGCGCCCTTGATGGAGGTCGAGCCGATATCAATTCCGATGAACCGCATGAGAGGTACTCTGAAAACGAGGCCAGCGTGGAAGAGAGAAGCCTTGCCGGGAGCAGACTGAAGCCGCGGTGGCTCTCAGTGGGCGAGGGAATCCGGGAGGGTAATGCGGGCGAGTTCGGCCGCTTCGTGCAGCTTCACGCGAACGTCCTGTGGCAGGTTGATGCCGTGGGTCTGAGCATCGCGAGCCGTCTGGAATTCGCGTTCCCCGGGCAGCAGCACCGAGGTGGCTCCTGTGGCAGGCGGAGCGTTGTGGATTTCGTCGATGAGGGACTGAATGCGCTGGTTGAAGGCAGTGCGGTCGGTCAGACCATCAATGTCGACAAGCATCAGCGAGGCATTGTGCCATGAAGGCCGTGATGGCGGGTCGAAGATCCAGCTGCCCACCTGCCATGTCATGTGTCCACCGGGAATGACTGCGGACATCACTTCGCACCAGAGTCCGAGGCCATAGCCTGTGTGTCCGGCCATGGGCGCG
>JALQWE010000157.1 GCA_023258825.1 Planctomycetaceae bacterium
GCACTTTTTAAATGGTGGCTGCTTCTAAGCCAACATCCCGGCTGTCACAGTATTCAGACATCCTTTGTGACTCAGCAAATTTTTGGGACCTTAGCAGGCGATCTGGGTTGTTTCCCTCTCGACCATGCAGCTTCTCCCGCATGGACTAACTCCTGAGATAGTCGTTATGGTATTCGGAGTTTGGATAGGCAGGGTACCCTGGGAAGGGCCCCAAACCAGCTCAGTAGCTCTACCCCCATAACGTAGTGACTCAAGGCTAACCCTAAAGTTATTTCGGAGAGAACGAGCTATCTCCCGGTTTGATTAGACTTTTACTCCTCCCCACAGGTCATCCCCTAATTTTTCAATATTAGTGAGTTCGGTCCTCCACGCAGTCTTACCCGCGCTTCAACCTGCCCATGGGTAGATCACCGGGTTTCGCGTCTACCGCCGCCGACATATCGCCCTATTCAGACTCGGTTTCCCTGAGGCTTCAGCCCTGAAGGCTTTAACCAGGCCGTCGACGGTAACTCGCCGGATCATTATGCAAAAGGCACGCCGTCACACAACAATGTGCTCCGACAGCTTGTAAGCGTGTGGTTTCAGGTCCTTTTAACTCCCCTCCCGGGGTGCTTTTCATCTTTCGCTCGCGCTACTTTTTCACTATCGGTCGCCAGAGAGTACTTAGCCTTAGGAGATGGGCCTCCTGGATTCAAACCGGGTTTCACGTGACCGGTCCTACTCGGGGTATCTCACGGAGTCTGATCAGTTGCCGAATACGGGACTGTCACCCGCTATGGTGCCACTTTCCATTGGCTTCTTCTAACCGTCAGATTTGTAACTCCACATGTGAGCCCCACAACCCCGCCGGACATGCCGACGGTTTGGGCTTTTTCCGCTTCGCTCGCCGCTACTAGGGAAGTCGCTCTTGCTTTCTCTTCCTGTGGGTACTTAGATGTTTCAGTTCCCCACGTTCGCTCCGTATGCCTATGTATTCAGCATACGGTAATTCGGGAATCCCGGGATCAACGCTTGTTTGACAGCTTCCCCGAGCTTTTCGCAGCCTTCCACGCCCTTCATCGCCTTCTGGCGCCAAGACATCCCCCACACGCCCTTATGTATCTGGCCACATTGATCAATAGCCAGAACACTTACGATTCGAACAGCAAACTTTCGTTACGCCATCCGAGCTCGGAAACGTTTACAGATGCCACTTAGACTTCATTCGATTGTCAAAGATCAGTCGCTTACTTCCCTTGCGGGTCGCTTCGCGGAGGGAGAATGTTAACAGCATCAGAAGTTACTGTCAACACCATCTGTCGAAGAATTTTTTATTTTCTTTTCCAGACTCGTCCCGAGGAACTTAGTCCTCAGAACATTGGAGACGATCGGGATCGAACCGACAACCTCTGCCTTGCAAGGGCAGCGCTCTCCCAGTTGAGCTACGTCCCCGTTTCACTGGGCTCGCACAGTAGATCACTCCACCACACTTGCACACAGCTCAACATTTTCACGGTAAACAAATATCAGTGGGCGTACGTGGACTCGAACCACGGACCTCAGCTTTATCAGAGCTGCGCTCTAACCATCTGAGCTATACGCCCCGAAAGATGTTTCCAAATTCGGGGGCGGATATTCTGTCAGTTTTTCGGCCCCGTGTCCAGTGCTCGTTTCTGCTTTTCGCCTTTTTCAGGCCAATCGCAGTTGGTCGCCAGACTTCTGCCCCGTGATCTCAGTCACCCGTTCGGTTCGATCGTTTTCGACTGCCCCCCTATTATCGTGGCTTGTCGCCGCTTTGTTGAGCCCCTTTTCCTGTTTTCTTTCTTTCTTTGCAATCTACTGTTCGCCTCGCCATCTGCGCGTGGACTCCCAACCCCTGCACCCACGCTCAATGCCGTTTCGATCGCCGGGTAAGAATCCACACCGCGGTCCACAGGCTTTCGCTCCGTTCGTTTGATTCCTCCGTGCCGATTCAGCATTATCAACATTTCCGATCTGTGTTTCACCGTGGCGAGGTCCTGTATGCGTGAATTGCACCTGTTGTTGCTGCTTCTGCTCTCTGCTCCGTGTTGCCCAACCGTGAGGGCCGACACGCCACAGCAGACACGCCCGAACGTGCTCATGATCGCGATCGATGACCAGAACGACTGGATTGGCTGCCTTGGCGGTCACCCTCAGGCTCGCACGCCCCACATCGATCACCTCGCGTCGAGAGGTGTACTTTTTCGAAACGCACACTGCCAGTCTCCCCTCTGCAATCCATCGCGGACCAGCCTACTGACCGGTCGCAGGCCATCCTCGTCAGGTGTGTATGGGCTTGCGCCCGACGTCGCACACGCCTCGTCACTGCAAGACACTGTCACCCTGCCCCGATTCTTCCGGTCCAATGGCTACCATACTTCGATGGCTGGAAAAATCTTTCACGGGAACTACGGGCGGAGAAGCGAAGACGGTGAATTCGACGTGATCGGCCCCCCCGCGGAAGTTGGGCGGCGTCCTGCTCAGCCACTAGTCAGGACTCCGTCCGGACATCCGCTGGTCGATTGGGGTACCTTCCCGCATCGCGACGAGGACAAGGGAGACTGGAAGCTGGCCACATGGACCATCGAGCAGCTGCAGCGGCCCTACAAGAAGCCGTTTTTCATTTCTACCGGGTTCTTTTTGCCTCACGTCCCCTGCTACGTATCGCAGGATTGGTACGACTTGTTCCCTGAGGAATCTCTGCAGTTGCCCCCGGTGCTGGAGAACGATCGTGACGATACACCACGATTCAGCTGGTACCTTCACTGGAAGTTGCCCGAACCGCGATTGCAGTTCCTACAGTCACAGAATGAATGGAAAAACCTGGTGCGGAGCTACCTGGCCAGCACTGCATTCGTAGACGCTCAGGTCGGCCGCATACTTGAGGCTCTTGAAGCAAGTCCGTATGCAGAGAACACCGTGGTTGTGGTCTGGTCGGACCACGGCTGGCATCTCGGAGAAAAGCAGATCACCGGCAAGAACAGCCTTTGGGACCGCTCGACACGCGTTCCCCTGATCTTCGCCGGGCCGGGAGTCTGTATCGGTGGTCAGTGTGCTGAACCGGTGGAGTTGCTGGATGTTTATCCCACCCTCGCTGCATTGTGCGGGCTGCCTGCGCCGGAAAATCAGGAAGGGCACAGCCTTGTGCCTCAACTTCGGGATCCAAGCGCTGAGCGGCAGTGGCCAGCCATCACCACACACAACCACGACAACCATGGCGTACGAACTCGGGATTGGAGGTATATTCAGTACGCCGATGGTACCGAAGAATTGTACAACATGGTGAGTGACCCGAATGAGTGGCACAATCTGGCAGAAAAACCGGAGTCGCTTCCACGTCTCCGCGAAATGCGACACATGCTTCCACCTTCAAGTCGGTTGCCGGTTGAAGGAAGTCGCGATCGAGTCCTCCTTTACGACCGCGAATCCAGGGTCGCAAACTGGGAAGGGGTGGATATCCCGAAAGACGCGCCTGTACCCGAAATCGGGAACTGAGATTCCACGTCCCCCGGACTAACCCTCTCATCAACATTGCGATACCGCCAGAATGTTTATCCATCGGCTCACGGCGTTTGAGGTTCCTGTTGCGCTCAGGAGCGAGGTCCGGCACGCGTCGCACACCCGGACAGAAAACTCCACACTCCTTGTTCGTTGCGTTATGAACGACGGCAGCGTGGGATGGGGTGAAGGATTGCCCAGGGCTTATGTGACCGGTGAAACAATCGAGACTGCCTGGCAGCACCTGACTCGCACGAATTTCGCCCGTTTTCGCGAGCAGCACTTCTGCTCCGCTACCGAACTGGCCAGTTCTATCGACAGGTTTCCGCTGCACCCGATTGAATCGGTACACGAAAATCCCCCCCGTGAATGCTTTGGTAATTCCGCCCGATGCGCTCTTGAACTTGCGGTTCTGGATGCAGCCTGTCGCTGCGAGGGAATTTCAATCGGCGAACTGATTCACAGCCTTCCGGAATCACGTGGCCTGGCAATTTCCAGAGACAATGTCTTCTACAGCGGAGTGATCACATCACTTTCGCCGCGGCGGCAGTTCATCTCCGCACTGAAAATGCGACTCTTTGCCTTTCGACAGGTGAAGATCAAAGTTGGAACACCCGGCATCAGTGATCGTGACTGCGTGGCGAGAATACGTCGAATTGTTGGACCTCGTGTAGATCTTAGGCTCGACGCAAATGAGGCATGGAACTGTGACGATGTCACCAACCGGCTTGCCCCCCTGATACCGTTTGGCCCGAGCAGCATCGAACAACCCGTTGCCCACAGGGACGTCTCAGGGCTCGCTCAGGTGCGTAAAGAGCTAAGCATACCCATTATGCTCGATGAATCACTGTGCTGTGAGCAGGATGCCTTTCGCGCGATTGAGGGAGGTTGGTGCGATGCTTTCAACATCAGGCTCTCCAAATGCGGCGGACTTGTCAGGTCCATTCGACTCGCCGCAATCGCTCAGTCTGCAGGACTGAATTTTCAACTTGGCTGCCAGGTCGGCGAAACCGGCATTCTCTCCGCAGCCGGGCGACACTTTGCCTGCAATCTGTCGGGGCTGCAGTTTCTGGAGGGCAGTTATGATCGATTCCTTGTCCGTGACCGACTGACCACTCAGGACGTGACCTTCCTCTACCGGGGTCGAGGCCCCCGCATAACAGGACCAGGGCTTGGCGTTGATGTTGATGAGTGTCGTATTCGCGAATTGGCCGTACGACAGACAGATCTGATCGCACCACCAAACATCCGCTAAGCATCGATATTGCATCCCCGGAGGATCATCAAGCTCGGTGCGACGTTTTGCTGACTTAAGCAAGTGGCCTCGACACAGCGAGGAACTCAGCAACAAGGCTTCCCCGAAGGAATCAGGGATCCTTCACATTCATATACTCCAGTTGTACCGTTGTCTCAGAGATCACCGGCCACTGGCCAGCCTCCAGAGCCGTTGCCACAACCCGAAAATCCCATGGCCCACCCAGACGCGGGTCTGCCAAGGACTCCACTCTCAGTACTCCCCGGTCTGTACCAGCCCCCAACACTACGGGCTCCGCACGCACCAGATCACCAATTTCCTCTGGCACCACCAGCTGCACTGTCACATCCTGCTGCAGTTTTGCCGAACGGGAAATCCTGAATGGTATCTCAATGGCCGAGCCGTCATTGACGTTGCCGCCACTCGAATCCGCTGCAACCTTAAGCAATGCTCCTTCCATGATCATCGTGATACGTGCATCCGCTGGCCTCGTTAGATGCCGCGGATTACCTTTGGGGTCTGAGATAACCACGACACCATGAACGATCATTCTTCGAGTGATATCCGTTGCCAGCCACTCTGGCAGAAAACATGGGTAGAACGCTTTGGTTTCGCCGGCAGGCACCACGACCGTTTGCCCTCGGCTACCCTGCCGATTTCGGTCCTGCTGCGCAGTCATCACGAGGCGGACCTCACCTGAAAATCCGTTCTTTCGAACAATCTCCAGCTCCGCTGGATATGTCGATCCTCGGTGCACATCCCGCTGTCTCTCCCGATCCCGAACCAGAATCTCTACAGGGGCATCCATCGTTATCGCCAGCAGACATGTGTCCAGATGTCGGCCACTCTCCGACTTGCCGTTCGGCAATCCGGAAGCCACTGAACTCGCCCGACGCATTACCCGGCGCCCGTCAACCTCCGCACTACCCTCAACCCGAATCCCGCTTGCTGTTACCGCCGAGTTCGGATCACATTTCAGAATCCCTCGCACCTCCGACTGCCCTGAGGGAATTCTCAATTCACCGTCCACGGAAACCCCCTCCGGCAAGCCGGATATTTCTAAAGAGATTTCCCCGTCAAAGCCGCCAAACCGCGTCGCTGTCACAGGAAGCTCGAACTTCCCTCCCAGAGGAATACTCGCCTGCTGAGGGATCTGAAGCGAAAAGTCAGGATTGCAAGTGGTCACCAAAAGCCGAAAGACCTCAAGATCGTAGTCCCGTCGCTCACCACGGCCCGTCAGCAAACACGTGTAGGTGCCATCCTCGGGCACCTTCAGATCCAACAGGCAGTCAATCGTACCGGCAGCATCTTCATTTTCACCAACAACCCGCCCATCCGGTCCCAGCACAATGAGTGATGGGTCCAGACTCCCACCGATCAAACTCGACTGCAATTCCACCCTCAGGTGCTCGCCTTTCTTTGCATCGAAACTCACTCTCTCGGCATCTACACCCGTAAATCGACCGGAAACGGCCGCTGGTAAACCTGACAGCTTCGATGTCCGATCGCCCGCAGCCAACTGCTCGACGTGATCGCTCAGTGGAATTGTAACCGGCACGTCACCGTACGGGGTATGCAGATTCACCGGCATCTCCGTATCGGCGGAATCAGCGGAGAATGTAACTCTCTGAGTAACCGTTCCGGACTCATCGCCATCACGATTCCATCCATCCACAAGAAACTGCACATCCACCGTTGCACCTCGCTGGCCCACCGCGGGAATCGTGCACAGCACCCTGGGACGATCCACAACCGCCAGTCGATACACGTACGACCGATCTCCCCGAAAATCCAAATCCTGCAGACAAATGCAGTAGGTCTCGCCTGCTCTGGCAATAAATGTCAAACCACCATCTATTCCGGACGTATCCGCAAATTCCGCGATCGGGCGACCAATCGAATCTTCGACCCTTACAGCACCCCTGAAATCGGACCCAAAACGACGAGCCATCAGAGTCACGGAAATCGGGCCATCTCGCTTTGCAGTCAACTCGTATCGGTCCACCTCAGTCAGTCGCCCCAGCCTTCCCGAGACGGCGACCGGTATGTCCGGCAGGCGTTGCGGAAAATCTCTCGACCGCGCCTCCACAATTTCCCGCTCTCTGCTTAACAGGACCACCGCAGCACGCGAGGGGCCATTTGCACTCGCCAACTGCCAGCACACAAGTCCAGGCTCAAGCCCGTCGGGCACATTCAACCGCCCTGGAACCTCGCGGGGAATGGGCAGTGCCGCCGTCATCGCACGAGCGCCAGTCCAGTATGGAGGCGGGGGGAGCAGGAAATCACCCGGCGGCCCAATGAGTTCGAGGCTCACTCGATCGTGATGGAGAAACCACTGCACATCGTCTGTGTAATCGAACACTCCCATTTGTACATCGGTCGTCGTTCCGATCTGCACCACCGGCGGAAACACATAGCCAACACCGGGCGGAACCTGCGCCAGCGCCACCCCACCAATCTTCCAGAAGACCAGCATCAACAGCAACGAGCAGAGAGAGCCCCGGTACCACATTGCCCCCACCGAAGATCTGCGCTCCGAGAACACTGCCGCATCCCCCCTAACACGCCCGGAACAGAGATCGCCACAACCAAAGGCAACCCACCTATTCTGCGAGCACCATGATCTCCACTCGACGAAAATCAATAGGATGACTTTCCGACTGAAGCGAAATCGTCCCGCCCTGCAGGATCAACTGCCCATCTCGTATCAAAGCCGCTGCGCTGGCGTCACGCTTATCAAGCTGTGGCTGACTGTATTCCAACACCACCTCACCGTCCAGAAGATGCCGGATCACTCGGCTGTTATGCACCTCAATCTCCGCAGTCACCCATTTTTCGCCGTGATAGGTTCCGGAGGTTGAATTGATGCAGTGCTGGAGTTTGAGCTCTCCGCCCATCACCACATTCGTGCCCGGAGTACAGAGATTAGACGTTGTTCGCGCGGTGGTACCATTACCCCCAAGCAACTGAACCTCGATTGATACTGGGAAATCCTGATCAAGAGCCATCGTGGCAGGATCCTGCCCATGCACCATCACCCCACTGTTGCGAATAGCCCAACCAGGTCCATCCGCACACTGCTCCCCGAGGAACCGATATTCAACCCGAAACC
>JALQWE010000158.1 GCA_023258825.1 Planctomycetaceae bacterium
GACAATGAATCCTCCTCCGTATCAGAAAGCCCGGCAGAATCCCTGCTGCCAGGGCTTTCTGGTCATTTTCGGCCAACACCACCTGCCTACAGGCCAGGACGCTACGACACCTCCGAACGATAGATGCCGATAAAGCTCCTGTGATTAGTCAAGTCCCCGGCGGCGTCCCCGTCTTCTCAGGCGACACTCTGCGAAGGACCACTCTCCGCAAGTACAACACCGCCTGTCGACTGTTCAGCGGCCAGACACGTTGCGGCATGCTCCACGACCAGACGATCATATTCCGACTGATTGACCGTCCGGGCCATGTTGTGCCTTGCCCCCGGCACTATCCAGAGACGTGTCTCCGGCCCGGCAAGTGCCTGAATTCGACGTGAGATGTTCCGCGAGACATAGGAATCGGAACCACCGGAAATCAGCAGCACGTTTCCAGACTCAAGCCCCGAAACCTCATCCTCAAGATGCACGTACCGGCAATTGCGTCGCGCCTCACTGACGGAAATAGCCCTCTGCAAAGTTCTGGCAATATGCCATTCCGGCAGAAATCGATACAGCCAGCGGGGCAATAAGAGGTCCACAAATCGATCTGCAAAGAAACGGATCATCGTTCTCGTGCCGAACGCGCTATCCGCAATCACGCCTCGAACTCGCGGGTATCGACAGCCTGCAAGCAGCGCCCCAACTCCACCACGGCTAACCCCAAACGTCAGAATCGGCAGCGTGCTCAAACGAGGGTGCGACTCAATGAATTCCATTGCAGCCCCAACGTCAAGCATCTCATACTCAGTCATCCAGTGGATGGGAGCATAGTGAGTTGCCGAGTCACTTTCCCCCTGATTGCGAAAGTCAAAGGCAAAGATAACGTAACCTTGCCGGATCAGGGCCTCGCAGTAGCGCGAAGCCATCCAGTGATTACCCTTCAGCTCCGGCATGAACAGAACCAGCCCCGGTGGATTTGGAACTTGCCCATTCAGCAGGCTGCCACGCAGTTGAATCCCGTCCGCTGTGACGAACTGAACTTCCTGCGCACCAGCAACCGGAGATCCCGGAATCACCTGAAACTCAGGAGCCTTCTCGAAGTAGTCGCAGATGCGTGGCGCAAGTACACGCCTGACAATGAGTACGTCTGTCAGTACCGCGACGGCCAATAAGGCAAATGCAATGAAAAGGCCCACAGAGCAACCCCCGGGTCACCAGCATGCAGAGAAATCAGCCTGCACAGTCCCTGGACACTCGAAACGGCGAGGATGCCTCAACACCCTCATTTCCGCCCCTTCCGGACACTGCAGGACTTGCATCAGAAAAAGCTCTGAACCTCTGCTTCCTGCGGCCCGGAACTATTCCTGGAACTCTGATAGTATGAGCGCCACATTCTGACCTCCAAAGCCAAAACTGTTGGAGAGAGCGGCTTTGATCTTCTTTTCCCGCGGCTGATTCGGAATGTAATCAAGATCACAGTCAGGATCAGGAGTCTCGTAATTCGCTGTCGGAGGAAGAACTCCGTCACGGATCGCCAAAAGACAGGTAATTGCCTCAACTGCACCGGCCGCAGCAATCAAGTGCCCCATCATACTCTTAATACTGGACACCGGCGTCTTCCAGGCATGCTCTCCCAGCCCGCCTTTGATCGCCATCGTCTCTACCTGGTCGTTGACCTTCGTGCTGGTTCCGTGAGCATTCACGTAACCAATGTCCTCAGGATTCAACTCCGCATCACGCAACGCCATGCGAATGCAACTGATGGCCCCACGCCCCTCTGGATGAATATCAGTAATCCGATAGGCATCTGCCGTAGAGCCATACCCGCGAATTTCCCCGTAAATCTTCGCGCCCCGAGCCTTCGCGTGCTGCAATTCCTCAAGAATCAGCATGCCTGCCCCTTCGCCCAGCACAAACCCATCCCGATTCAGGTCAAATGGGCGCGAAGCCGTCTCCGGAGATTCATTGCGTTCCGACAATGCCGTCAACAGGTTGAAACCAGTCACACCGAACGGATGGATCATGCTGTGAGCACCGCCAGACAGCATCATGTCGGCGTCACCACGGCGAATAATCTCAGTCGCCTCTCCAATCGCCTGACTGGACGCTGCACAGGCCGTCAAACAGTTCAGGTTGGGCCCCTGTGCGTTGAACAGGCTGGACAAGTGTGCAGCCGGCATGTTCGGCTCAAGTTCCAGTTCAAAACGCGGATTCATGCGGCAGATGAAACTCTCAGTGAAGTTCTTCAGGTCTACCTTGCCATCCCGCCATGCTTCCGTCACAAGCGACATAAACTGCAGGAAATTCTGCTGCCCTTCTCCCGCGCCAAGGTAAACACCAAATCGCGCCGGGTTAAATCGCGGGTTCGCATGGATCCCGGAATCTTCAACCGCCTGACGGGCTGCTCCAATCGCGAAACGTACATTTCTGCCCGCGTCGAGGAATCGCTTCGGATCTTCCACCTGCGAATCAAAATCGTAACCTCGAACCTCCGCCGCAAATTTCGTCGGAAATCTTGAGGCATCGAAATGAGTGATCAGGCCAACACCATTCCGACACTTCAGCTGAGATTCCCACATCGAAGGTACGTCATTCCCAACCGGGGTCAACGCACCAACACCCGTCACCACGACACGACGCTTCATGTTACGTTCCCTGTCCGACTTGTTTGCTGATTGCTGGTCAGGTTGATCAAACCCCAGGCCCCGCTTTGCCCACAGTCAGTATATCCAGCAGATTCATACGAAATACGAAATTCTTCTGGTCAATCCGGCTGAACTGCGGGTCATCCGTTTTCAGATGAGCAAACACAATTTCTGCCGTCGCCACAGCCCGATCACCTACGCTGGCTTGCACCGACGCACTGCCACCCTCTTCACGCGCGTCCAGCAGTTCGGCCGAATACACCAACTGATCTCCGGGGCAGGCCCAACTGTGGAATGTCACCTTGGGTACCTTGGCCAGTATCACGTTGTACCGGAATCCAAAATGTTCACCCAACAGAATCCCACCCGTTTGCGCCATTCCCTCGATCATGAGCGAACCGGGCATAATCGGAAAGCCGGGAAAGTGATCATGCAGATGCTCTTCTGAGAGTGACACATTTTTGACAGACTTTGCTCGCTTGCCCGACTCAAACTCAATAAATCTGTCAATCCAGTACCATCGCATCGAACACGACTCCCCCAGTTTTTTCCATTCCGCCGCACTGACTCAACGTACACTGCCACGTCGCAGGCGCGATCAGCCTCTCAGAGGCGACCGCCCGGCGTCTCATCACCCGAACCTTCGCCTCTGTCGACCGAACTCAGTCATACAGGTGTTCGAATCGAATGGTCACAACGCTTCTGTGCGCCAACCCCCAGTCGCGATCCGCAGGGTAGCCAGAAGACGGTTGTAGTTCGGTGCAGCGAACTATTCCCTCGGATCCACCACTCGCCGGACACTTCCGACTAATGCAGTGACGCAACGCGATCCCGCCGCAATATCACTCACGGTCACTCGCCCGGTTCTTCTTACCTGAGGCTGTCACAAAGAGGCCAACCCAGATGGCCCCCCTGTGCAGACCCATTCAATGCGTTACTTCAGTCGCGCCTGCACAAAGCGGCAGATCATGCCCACAGTGAACAAGTCAGACAAACGTGACACAGCAGGATTTGACGCAAACGAATCAATGTCCGCGTGCGGCATACGAGCCCGCAACTGCTCAATCCCTTCCGGTGTCACTTTGCCGTCTTTCACGAATCCTGAATCCGCAGTTGCCAGGTTCTCTGGAAACAACTCGCCACGCGGAATCTTGATGTCAAAGCACTTCTCGAGCCGGAACACAATATCCAGAAAGTCAATGGACTCGGCTCCGAGGTCTCCGATCAGTGTTGCTGTTGACGTTACTTCGTCGTCGTCAACACCCAGAGCATCAACCAGAGTTTCACGTACTTTGTCCAGAACTTCATCAGCTGAAAGCATTGAGGATCATCTCCTGTGTCCGATCGAAATACTCCGCCCGGACCTCAGTCACCAGTTCACATGTTGCCTGCTCTGGACTGGTGACCACTTCCAGAACATCGACCCAGATTTTCTGAGCAGCATCAACGATGCTGCCCACACATATCAGACCCGCCTCAGAACAGTCCCCCTGTCCCGGTGCAGCCTGACGTATTGTTGCCGGATTTCCCGGCAACTTCCAGACATCCTGACCGCCACAGGCAAAAGCCCCGAAAACGACAGAACTCCGCATTTATCACGAATTCACAAAAACACCAATCCCTCAGTCAGCGCGAAACCCCAAATCCAGCGGGGCGGCTAAGCACCTCCCCGAAGCTGACGCGATCAAAGACCGCCCAGCGTCAATCCACCGTCCACCTTCAGGACCTGTCCGGTCACGTAGGACGATTCATCCGCCGCAAAATACATCACCGCCCCCGCGATATCTTCAGGACGACCCAAACGTCGCGCCGGAATCTTCTTACGAATCTCATCGCCCGCCGCGTTAACCACGGCAACGGTCATGTCCGTCTCAATGAACCCAGGCGCTACAGCATTTGCCGTCACACCTCGCCGCGCCAACTCCGTGGCTACACAACGGGTAAATCCTTCCACGCCGCCCTTGCTGGCCGCGTAGTTGGCCTGACCCGGGTTGGACACATCAGCTGCGACACTGGACATATTGATAATGCGACCGTACCTCTGCGACATCATCTGTCGAGTTGCCGCCTGGCAGAAGTTAAAAACACTCGTCAGATTCGTGTCAATCACGTCCTGCCATTGCTTTGAATCCATCGTCGCCAGCAGACCATCGCGAATGATGCCCGCATTGTTTACGAGAATCTCGAGCTTGCCCCACTTCTCAACTACGTCTGCTACAACCTTGTCAGCCACTTCCTTTTGACGCACGTCCGCCTGAATCGCCCAAGCCTCATGACCTTCGGCTTTCAATCCGGCAACCACAGCCTCCGCAGCCTCTGAATTTGAATTATAAACAAACGCGACCTTTGCACCGCCCCGAGCCAGCGATTCCACGATCGCACGCCCAATGCCACGGCTTCCCCCGGTTACCAACGCGATTCGTCCCTGCACTGTCATTCTGTAAACTCCACTCTGTTGATCTGCTTTGCCTGAGTTCTGACCCGAATCCAACAATCCGCCGGCACCAAATTCACTCCGATGCCTGCGACGCATCGGTGGCCATTAAATCAACCACCACCCGCGTTGAAAGAACAACTGAAGCCCTTGTCAATGACCCGAGTAGACCTGAGCCCAAAGATCTCGCATGGCTGAAACCATCCGAGCATCATTGTCCTTCAATTGCGGATTCAGGTCCGCAAGATTTTGTTTTGACAGCAGCAACCGCCCACTCACGGCTGACTGCCCATTCACCACCCCAGAAACCATAAACTCCGCTTCAGCGGCGCCATTGGACTTCATCGTGGCCGACACCTGCAGTGTCTCACCCGGCTTCAGAAAGTTGTTGAACTTCACGGCTCGAGCCTGCTTCAGCAGGATTGTACTGAATTGAAAGTCATCCGTGAAACGAGACAGCCAGGCGCAGGATTGCACCATGCACTCCACCATCATCACCCCGGGAAATACTGCGAAACCCGGGAAATGATCCTGGAGATACTCCTCAGCAAGTGAAACCTGTTTCAGAGTCTGGATGCTCGCCCCAGCCGTGATTTCTGTCACTCTGTCTACTAGACAAAACCTCATGTCACACGGAATCCTGACAGGACACAGACGGTATGAACGCTCAATCGGCGAGGCCGGAACATCCGCTTCGCATCCAAAGAGTTTAGAAAACCTGCGAGAGAACGCAAAACCCCGGATGAAATCGACGAGAATTTCGCGAAAAAAAACCCGAACATGACCGCAATTCGGCAATTGCCGCCTTCAGTCGCCGCCGGGGCGATGCTTCGCTACAGTCGTCGCCAGACGAACTCTCCGACCGGCAATTGGCTCGCAGGCGACCGCACACCCGCAAGTTTTCCCAAAAACGAAAAAGAACGAACCGCGAGAAATCCCGCCTCAACCGCCCGGCAGCACGAAATTCCAGACACCCGAAACAACTCAAACACACCAAAAACCGCAAAACCCCCACCCAGAACAATCACCACGCACAACCCATGCGTTTCATTTTTCTTCTTTTTCGTTTCCGATTCTTCTCAAGTTGTGTTACCCTTTTGACATTCTGGGCGAATGGCAGCAGTCAGGTCGAATGGGCAACTTTCGGGTTGCAATCCTGATTGCCAACAGAGTCAGTGGTGGTTGTCCCTGTCTTCTGATGTCGCGGGAAGGTTTTTCAAAACTTGGAGGAGTTAGACAGCATGCGTTTCTTTTTCTCGTTGGCACTCGCCTTCTCGATGATGGCGACGGCCGAAGCCGGCGGTTGCTTCGGAAAGAAGACCAGCCGTTGTTGTTCCGCCCCCTGCGATAGCGGTTGCGGTGCCCCCGCGAACCACGCCTGTGGCAGCGGCTGCGAAGCAAACGGCACATGGGAAACAGTTCAGAAGACCGTTCTCGTTCCGGAAATGGTCACGGAAAAGCGAGTTGTGAACGTTTGTGTTCCTGTCGTCGAAGAGAAAACCGGTACCCGCACTGTTCACAAGTGCGTGACTGAAGAAGTCGAAAAGACCTACACGGTCATGGTTCCGGTCACCGAAGAACGCGAAGGCAAGAAGACCGTCTGCAAGGCTGTCACTTCCGAAAAGGAAGAGTCCTACACCGTCATGGTGCCAGTCACGGAAGAACGTGAAGGCAAAAAGACCGTCTGCAAGGCTGTTACTTCCGAGAAGGAAGAAACCTACACCGTCATGGTGCCAGTCACAGAAGAACGTGAAGGCAAGAAGACGGTGTGCAAAGCGGTCACCGAAGAGAAGGAAGAAACCTACACTGTCATGGTTCCTGTGAAAGAGGAACGCATGGGCACCCGCAAGGTTCACACTTCCGTTCCTGTCAAGAAGACACGCACTGTCTGCCAGGATCAGGGCCACTGGGAAGAGAAGGCCGTAGAAGCTCCCTGCAATGCCTGCGCAAGCCACAGCCACAACGACTGCGGTCTCTGCGGCAAGAAGAAGAACAAGAAGGCCTGTGGCGGTTGCAGCGCATGCGGCAACGCCGGCAGCTGTGGTGGTTGCGGCGAAGCAGCAGCCACCCGTACATGCCGGGTTTGGGTTCCCAAAATGGTTGAAACTCAGGTTGAGTACACGGCTTACGAGTGCCAGACGAAGGAAGAGCAGTACACTTACCATGTAACGGTCTGCAAGCCGGAATCCCGCACTCGCAAGGTGCAGGTCGTTCGTCACGTTCAGGAAGAAGTTCCGTACAAGTACAACGTTACCGTTTGCAAGCCGGAAACCCGCACTCGCAAGGTGCAGGTCGTCTCGCACGTTAACGAAGAAGTTGCCTACAAGTACAACGTCACTGTCTGCAAGCCGGAAACCCGCACTCGCAAGGTGCAGGTTGTTTCTCATGTCAATGAAGAAGTGGCTTACAAGTACAACGTCACTGTCTGCAAGCCAGAACAGAAGACTGCCAAAGTGATGGTCAGCAAGATGGTGCCGGTTGAAGAAACCTACACCTACAAGGTGTGCACCAACAAGACCGAGCAGAAGGAAGTTGAAGTCCAGGTCTGCAAGATGTTGAGCACAAGGTGTGGCACGCTGCTGCTCCAGCCTGCAACAGCTGTGCAAAGGTCAAGGCCTGCGGTCGCTGTGCCAAAACCAAAGCAGCTTGCTCTTCCTGCAAGTAATTCTACCCAGAAACTAACCCCGGGCCCTCGGCCCGCGTGCTGAGTTCCTTCTCACAAGGGTGCCCCGGAATTTATTCCAGGGCACCCTTCTTCGTTTTATGACTCGCCTCGCTCGAGTACC
>JALQWE010000159.1 GCA_023258825.1 Planctomycetaceae bacterium
GATTCCCTATTCCCGATTCCTATTCGCTGACCGTTGATTGCTGATTGCTGATCCCTGATTGCTGACCGCTATTCGCCGGGCACCACGCCTTCAGGTTTTCTGATTTCGGAAGTCGTGTCGCACGAGGCCGGGCAGGACATCGGCATCGAGGCTGGCGATGCGACCGGCGGCCAGATGCTCCCACGCAATCGCGGCCATCGCGGCGTTGTCGGTACAGAGTTCCATGGGTGCGATCTGCAGATCAATTTTCAGTCGAGTGGCCATCGCCGTCAGTTGGTTTCGAAAAGCCTGATTCGCGGCCACTCCACCCCCGACGCACAATCGCCTGTACTGCAGCTGCTGCAGAGCGAGGCGACATTTTTCAACAAGGACATCGACGGCGGCGGCCTGAAACGCGGCGGCCAGGTCGGCCACACGATCCGGCGGCGTTTCGGTCAATTGCGCGGGTCCGGGCACACCACGAGCCGCATACAGCACGGCAGTTTTCAGGCCGGAAAAGCTGAAATCGAGACGACCACTGTGGAGCAGGGGGCGGGGCATTTTGAAGCGTCGGGGATCGCCTGCGAGGGCCGCCTTCTGGACGGACGGACCACCGGGATAGGGCAATCCGAGAATCCGGGCCACCTTATCGAAGGCTTCTCCTGCGGCGTCATCCGTGGTACCACCGATGAGCTGACACTCGGACGCAGAACGGCAGTCATAGAGATTGGTATGACCACCGCTGACGACAAAACCGACGCATGGGTAAATGGAATCCGGTCGTCCCATACCGCAGGCATAGATATGGGCTTCGACGTGATTGACGGTCACCAGTGGAATTCCAAGTCCCATGGCGATGGTTTTTGCGGCTGTCAGACCGACCAGCAGCGAGCCCACGAGGCCGGGTTCGGTGGTCACAGCGACGGCTGCAAGTTGTGAGGTGGTGCAGTCAGCGGCCTTGAGAGCTGCCTGAATCACGGGCAGGATGCGTTGAACGTGGGCGCGTGAGGCGATTTCGGGGACAACTCCGCCCCATTCCAGATGAAACTCGTGCTGGGACGCCACGATGCTGGACAGGACACAACCGTCCTCGCGAACGACGGCTGCCGCGGTTTCATCACAGGAAGATTCGATGGCCAGCAGAAGGCGTGACGGCCCGGCGGTGTTCACCATTGTATTTTTCAGAACGAGTGCGAAGATCCGAAAGGGAGGGCGGCGGCCGTTCACTGAGGTGAACCTGAAACTGCCGCCCGCGGTGCCTATTGTTTCACAGTTCAGATCGGCTGAAAAGTCACTGCCGGTGACTGGCGGATTGTGAGCGTGATTCAAGTTGGAATCAGAGAAACAGAAAGGTCAGACGGCGTGATGAGCAGCAAGGACAGCGGAAGACGGCAATTTCGGATCGGGTTTGGCGCTGTCACGGCCCTGGCGTTTGCTGGACTGCTGCTGGTGGGTCCCGCGCTTCGGGGGCAGGAGCCTGTGCTGAGCAGAATCACGTTTGGTTCCTGTGCGAAGCAGGATCAGCCTCAGCCGATCTGGGACGCCATCCGGCAGGGGCGTCCGGAGTTGCTGATTCTGCTGGGTGACAACATCTACGGCGACACGATGGACATGGAGGTATTGCGGAACAAGTACAGGCAATTCCGGGACCAACCTGGATTTGCGGCACTTCGTAGGGACTGCAGGGTGGCAGCGACGTGGGATGATCACGACTATGGTCAGGACGATGGGGGCGCGGACTACAGTATGCGGCGTGAGTCGCAGCAGGTGTTTCTGGATTTTCTGGAGGTGGCGGCGGACGATCCGCGGCGACAGCAGGAAGGGATTTACTGGTCGAAGGTCTACGGACCACCCGGGAAACGCGTGCAGGTGATTCTGCTGGACACACGGTATTTTCGCAGTCCGCTGAAACAGGGTTTTGTCGTCCGCGAACCGGGTGAGGGATATCGTGGAAAGTACATTCCCAATACGGACCCGGATGTGACGATTCTGGGCGAGCGTCAATGGAAATGGCTGGAAGAGCAATTGCGGGTTCCAGCGGAGTTGCGGGTGATTGGATCCAGTTTTCAGGTGCTTTCTGATCAGCATGGCTGGGAGATGTGGGGCAACTTTCCACGGGAACGCCAGCGGTTGCTGACACTGCTGCGGACGACGGCCGCCAATGGTGTGGTGCTGATCAGTGGCGACCGGCATCTGGCCGAGTTAGCCGCGTTGGACGATCGCGGGGAAGGAAGTCTTGGTTATTCCCTGTTTGAAGTCACCAGCAGCAGCCTGAACCAGCCCAGCGGCAATCGCACGGGAGCGGGGACGCGCTTTGCGAATGAGATCAACCCGTACCGGGTCGGCCTGACTTATTTTGACACGAATTATGGCAACATACTGGTGGACTGGGCGGAAGCAGATCCGGTCATTCGGCTGCAGATTTGTGACGAGCGGGGCACCGTGGTGGTGCAACAGCGTTTGCGCCTGAGTCAGTTGCGGCCGAGGTAATGACAAATCGTCAGCGATTGCGATCAGGCCACTCGGCGGCCTCGCGACCATGCTCGGGTCAGTAGTCGCTGTGTTTCACGGTAGATTCGCTGCAGCCGGGAATGCCAGCGGGCTGCGGTGACGAGGGTGACTTTTCCTTCCGCAAACAAGCCGGAAACTGCACCTTCCGCGAAGCAGATGGCGCGAAGGGATTGTCTCAAGTGAACGATGGCCTCACAGAGCGAGCGACCATCACTGGCCTGACCACGGACAGTCGCCTCGCCGCCTCCAAGTCCACCCACAAGATCCAGCAAGGCCGTCTGCAGTACGGTCGAAAATCCATGGAGACATAATTCCGACCTGAGTACCAGCAGCACGTCCATCGACAGCGCGAGGGCTTCTTCCTGAAGAGGTGCGTCGTTCCCCGATGATGCCATGGTCTGGTCGTCCGCTGGCAACATGTGATCTGAATCAGCACGACTATTCAGGGACTCTCCGTCATTGAACGCCAGACTCGCTGGACTCTCGCCCGTATCATCTGCCGCGGTGTCGTCATACCGAGTGGTCCCATGCTGTCGCCCCTGTTCCACGTTTTGCTCCGAGGTGTCATCGTGAACCAGTGTCGAGGCTGGAGGATCGCCTTGTAAACCAGAAGCAAGTGCCTCCGCCGTCGCTCGCAACAACTGATCTTCTTCAATGCGCTGCTGCAGCACCTGTTCTTCAGTGTCACGAACACGATCAGCGAAGGACATCCGGGCAACATCCCGAAACGACGACCGCAAGTGCTGTCCCGGCCGAATCGGACGCCCGACACGTTCCACCAGGTCCGAGAAGACGCCGACAGCCTGTCGGGCCGATTCCAGAGCGACCGGATAATCGACGGCGTCCGGACGCCCAGGCAAAGCGAGTGGGCGAAGGGGCAACCCTGTCTGCATGCGTTGCAGCAGATGAGCATCCAGTAAAAGACGATCCCGATGCTCCCAGTACCCGGAAAGGTCAATGACCTGCAAATCAGAGAACCATTGTGCTTTCATCAGCGACAGAAGTTCGACCACCGCAGCGTGCCCGTTTACACCACTGCAGGCTGTGTGTACGGTGCACCAGCGAGGCCAATGCGGGCAGGCATCCGCAGGCGTGTTCAGCTCTACAGAGGCGATCAAATACCCTTCGTGATTCAGCAGGAGACCGACCGGTGATTGCCCCGGACTGAGATGCACCAGGAGGCCTCGAATCAGACGACATCCCGCAGTGTCCGACGAACTTCGCCAGAGAGACGCGCGGCTGCCAAAGGCCGATGCCAGCTTGAGAATGCGATCTTCGAAGTCCCGAATGAGCCTGAGATCATCAATCCTGCCCCGGAAGCGAACTTTGAGACTCATCGACCGATCCTTGCCAAAAGTCGCGTCGTTCGGGGATGAATACGATCCCCGGAGTGCCTTCTACTTGTTTCCAATATCAGGAATTCGGGGTTTCACTATCAAGCACATTTTTGGGTATCTGGGTTACCCTCCCTGCAAGATGAACGTTTTAATTTTTTCCGGTTTTTAAAAACGGTATATTCTGCAGGTGTCTGAACGATTTCCCGCTTGAGTATCGGGTGGCGGGGAATGTCCACCTCCAGGTACTTATTTCGGAAGCAGGTCCATGGCAGACTTCCAGGCACCCCATGCGGCAGCAATCAGCAGGGCCACGGTGGAAATGCCAAGGGCGAAGTCCCAGAGGCGACCGGGACGCATTCGCGGATCCGTCACATGGCGGCGGAAATAAATCGCGGCATAACCGAGCATCGGCAGCATCAGGGCCTGAGTCAATCCTGCGATTTTGATCAGCTTCACTGGCTCGGGAAAGGCAATAAAGGCGATCACGCAGACCAGCGGCAACAGCGTGGAAATCCACTGCACCAGTCGCCGACGAGCCGCTCCTTCGTGATCTGCTGAGGTCAGTCCGACCACACCGAAAAAATCGGCTATCATCCGGGCGTTGCCGGCATTGGCCACAAGGAAGGTGGAATACAACACCGCAAACGCTCCGGACAGAAATAACCAGCGAGCATATTCCCCGAAAATCGGCACATAACTTCGGGACAATGTACTGACCATGCGCATGCCTTCCGGATCTCTGCCCTCAGAGTGCAGGACGCACACACCCATCAGGTAAAATGCAGCGGTCGCAAGTGTATAAACAATCATCGAGGCAAACGCATCCCATTTCATGACTCCGAACCAGCCCTGGGCTCGCTGCAGCCACGCTGCTGAATCGTCACGTGGCCCGGCAGACTTTGCGTACCCCTTCTCAATACACCAATAGGGATAGCTGATCAGTTCTGTGGCCCCGACACCGATGATCCCAAAGGTGGCCAGCGCGGTGATCAGAGCCGCGTCGCCGGGTGGCAGACCAAAGCTGAGCCCCTGCAGGAAGTCGGCGGTCGAAAGTCCGTAGGAGGTTTGCTGCAGGGCAAGCACGTTGCCAATGGTGATGAAGGTGAATGCCACCACAAGGGCCACCGAGAACACCTCAACAAGTTTGTAGCGTCCCACGTACAGCACGACGGATGTCAGTCCCCCCAGAAGCACAGTCCAGATGCGATCGTCGCGCGTCGGCGGATCCACGAGACTGACACCCGATTCACTGACCAGCGGCTTGTCCGCAAGAGCCAGTTCCTGAATTTTCCGGCCGCGGTCCCCCAGTGATTCCAGTTCCTGCTGAATCCGAGACATCACGCGTTCGTGTTTGGCCGTGTCCGACTGCTCGGCTGTCGCAGCGGTAGTGGGTTCTGACGCAGAGTTTGTCCGGGACCAGCGTGCCCATTCCCGCACTTCCTTTTCAGACGGGCATTGAGTTGCTTCGGCGTAGTCTCCGGTCAATGGCACAGTCAGCGACAGGGATTGTCCAACCCCGCCGGCAATGCCCCCCAACTGAGCGGTGGACGTGGAGATCATGATGACCCAGAAGGCCACAATCCAGTTGATGCCAAAGAAACGCGGGCCGGGGACGCGGTTAAGAGACGTGAGGGTGGTTTCTCCGTGACTGATGGCAAACCGGCCGAACTCCAGCTGCACAAACACTTTGACCACGCAGCCGAGAAGAATCAGCCAGAGCAGGGCGATGCCAGCCTGGGCGCCCGTCTTGGTGGTCATGATCAGTTCGCCAGAGCCGACAATATTTGCGGCAATAATCAGCCCGGGACCAATGTGCCGCAGGATCTGCAGCGGGGCGACCGGTGGCGCGGCGATCTCTTCCGCGGTGCGACGGTCAACGTACTGCCCGGAGGACGACGATTGAGATTCGGTTGGCATAGTGCAGCAGCCTGGTGGCGAGGGCTTTGAGCAGGTCAGGTCCGCGGATCAACACCGGTGGTCCGGACTTCCCACCAGCCACGGCCGCGGAAACCTTTTCCAGGGCAGGGCGATGGTCGTCAGAGGTCCCGAGGAGGCGTTGATGCCGGGGGGAAAGTTTGTACAGCATACAAACATCCGTGCGGCATTCCATGCTGCAGGCTTGTCGAGGAAAATTCACTCGTAAATTCCGCGGTGGATGGCTGCTGACAGCTGCATTGAGACGGGGCTTTGGCGTAGACTGCCCGGTCATCCGTGGTCCGGTTTCAAATTCGGCGGTGCGTTCCGACTGAAGGCGGCCGGCGAATTCTCGCACTCTGTCACACAAACGCGATGTGGGGTTTCCGCAACGCGCTGGAATCTGCATGAACTCTGTCCAGGTTGCCCGTACTGCAGGGCTGCTCATCGGCCGCATGGCCTGTTGCCTGCTGATCGGTCTGCTGCTGATGTCTCCGATGTTCGCCAGTCAGTCGGCGTCCCCAGCGCTTTCACTGCAGCAAGTCCCAGCGCAGCCCGCCGCGTTGCAGCAGACACAGCCCGTTCGCCAGTCGCTTTACGCATCCGGCATCCTGCTGGCAGGGTACTGCAGCGCGATTGTGCTGGCTTCACTGACTGGCGGCTGGCTGCCATCCGTCTTTTCGCTCACGCACACAGCCACGCAGACGGTCACCAGCTTTGTGGGCGGTCTGATGCTGGGCATTGCCGTTTTTCATCTGCTGCCGCATTCGCTTCACGGTTCACAGTCCCCCAACGATGCGGCGTGGTGGATGATGGCCGGCATTCTGGCGATGTTCCTGCTGATTCGCTGCTTTCATTTTCATCATCATGGACCACTGGAGATCTCAACGGAAAAAGAAGATCCCTGCGCTGACCATCGGCACCTGCTGCCACAACTGACCGCACTGCCGGCTCATGATCACGACCACGATCACGATCACAACCATGCCTGCGAACATCACGGGGCATCGCTTTCCGTGCCGTCCACATCTCCGCATTGCCATCACGCCCACGAACTCAGCTGGATGGGCATCACAATCGGACTGTCACTGCACACCCTGCTGGACGGCATGGCGTTGGCCGCCAGTGTCAACGCCGAAGCCGGACGACCGGGAAATCTTTCCCTGTTCGGTTTCGGTACGTTTCTGGCAATTCTGCTGCACAAACCGCTTGATGCCGTTTCCATCACGTCGCTGATGACCGCGGGTGGCTGGAGTTCCCGGGCTCGGTTTCGTGTGAATCTCGGTTTTGCGGCCATGTGCCCGATCGGTGCCATCCTGTTCAGTCTCGGCGTACAGCAACTGGACGGCCTGCAACAGATCATCCTCGATGCAGCACTCGCCTTTTCCGCCGGAATCTTTCTGTGCATTGCTCTCAGCGATCTGTTGCCCGAGATGGAATTTCACGCCCACAACCGGCTGCAACTGACGGCCGCTTTGCTGGCCGGTATCCTGCTGGCCTATGGCATCACGTTTCTTGAACCGGCGCATCTGCATTAGGCGGCTCCCGGTCCTGCGGACCAGTACATCCGCCCCTCGACTGATTCCACCGCGATGCCGCTTGCGTTCATCCGGACTTTCGATAAAAGACTGAGCCCCGTTGGTGGCTGTATGGCTCGGCCACTGAAATCCCCGACATCCGCAGCACCAGGCTGCTTTCCTTGCTGACATCAGGACACAATTCATGACCACTGGTTTTGCCATCGTCGGAACGGGGATGATCGCTCACTTCCATGCGAAGGCGATTCAGGCCATGCCCAATGGCCGGATCGTTGCCTGCTACAATCAGAACCTGCCCAGGGCTCAGGCGTTTGCCGCAGAGTACGGTTGTCGTGCCTGCGAATCACTGGATGATCTTCTGGCAGATCCGGAGGTGCAGATCGTCACCATCTGCACGCCCAGCGGCGCGCACCGAGATCCGGCCATCGCGGCCGCTCGTGCAGGCAAGCACGTCGTCGTGGAAAAGCCACTCGAAATTACACTTGAACGCTGCGACGAGATCATTCAGGCCTGCGACGATGCCGGTGTTCGACTGTGTACCATTTTCCCTTCC
>JALQWE010000160.1 GCA_023258825.1 Planctomycetaceae bacterium
CGTCAGCAGCGGTGACCGCCTGAGGCTCAGTCGCATCCACGATGGAATTGTTGTTCAGGTCAAAGTAAACAGGCCAGCCAGACAACGGCAATTCTGTAGCACCGAAAACTCCGTTGCCATCCACGTCATTCCACAGCGTACCAGCGATCGATCCCAACAGCGGTTGCAGATTGAAAAAGTCGGCAACACTTGTCCCGGCACGCACAACCAGAGTTGAAACTGATTGTGGACGTCCTTCTGACGTAATAAATCCGGCCGGCAGAATCTCCGCCACCTGGTACACGCCTGTCCGAATGTCCACAAAGGAATAATTTCCAGCGACATCAGTGAGTCGCAGTGGCTCTGCTGCATCCTGCACACCATTGGCATTCAGGTCGACAAAAACCGTCTGACCGGACAGCGGGACTTCTGTTGTCCCGCGCAAGCCGTCCCCATTGATGTCATTCCAGACAGTGCCCTGTATCGTTCCCACTTGTGGAATCCAGTTGGGAAACGTCGCCGTTCCGCTACCGCCGGCGACAAGACTGACAGTACGAAAGTTCGGCGCATTCTGCAGTGGAAACAGACCACCAGCGGTTGTGCGATAACCACCCACCGGAATCTGGTAAATATTCAGAGTCCCGGCAGGCACCGTCGCCAGCACATAATCCCCGTCGGCATTCGTCACTGTCGTCGGCTCTCCCGCCGTCAACAATCCATCACGATTGGTGTCTGCAAAAATCGTCCAACCGGAGATACCACCTTCGCCAACATCCTTTACACCGTTTTCATTAAAATCGTCGAACACTGTCCCCGTGACCCGCCCCGTCGTTATCGGCGCTGTGACCAGCGGAAAGTCAGCCGTTACCGCTCGTCGGTCACGTACTGTGACTGTCAGTACATTCGTGCGGCCGGTCAATGGGGTGTAACCCGGTTGCATAACCACAACAACACGCTTTGCTCCGGCGACGAGGCCAGCCATCAGATATTTCCCGGCCGGATCCGTCGTGGTAAACGTCTCACCAGCGTTCAACAGATTGTCCGCATTGGCATCAACAAAGACCGTCCAACCTGCCAGGCTGCGGTCTCCCACGTCGTTGATGGCATTGCGGTTTACGTCATTGTAAACCTGGCCGCTGATGTCCCCCACCAGCAACTGCCGCTGCTCAAGACGTTCCACCATTCCTGCCGATCGTCGCAAACGTCTGCGAACACTCCGCTGTTCTCCGGAGTCCCCGATCAGTTTTTTCAGAAGGCGAGTGATCGGATTTTTCTGAGTTGACATGGCTGCTGTTCCTGATGGTCTGAAGAGAGACATGTTAGGCCCTGCCAGCCAGAGTTGCTGACAGTGGCCCAACCGAATGAGCTTCCGGCAACGAACGAAAAATGGCAACGCGGCTCGCGGCCGTGTCGCCAATGCGTTCACTGGCAGAACGAAACGGATTGCACAGGCTCAACAGTGTTGCCCCCACCGAACGCCTGGGACTATGCGGCAACACTGACTGCAAACTGTCTCAAATTATGAAAGGAGACGAATAGATCTGTGAAAAAGTTTCTTCCAAAGCTGCGTGTCGGGTGATGCGACATCGCCCCGCCTCGACAGGGAGAGGTGCCAATGCAGGTCACGCGGAACGAGTCGAAGCAATGTCGCCACGTCACGACCGACTCCCGGAGCAAAGTGACGGTTGTTTAGTGAGGCGAAGTCGGCAGGGTTGCGAAAAGTCGCCGCAAGGACCTCATGCAACAGAAAACGAAGTCAGCAACATCGCTGCCAAAAATCGGTCAAATCGAAAGGCAGTTCCCAGCGACCGACTTATCGGAAAAGACAAGTTTGTCCGAAATTGACGTCATTTCAGACCGATTGACAAAGCGATCTCGCCAATCAGATAAATTTCTCTTGAAAAATCGCGGTTGCTCGCAAAGTCCGCAGTGTCTCAAATCCTGTACAAGCCGCCGGGATCCCATGGGGTTCCCTGTTCAGAAAGCTGAGCGCACGGTGTATGCTGTCCGCAACATCTGCCCCCATTTTCACCACACGCCCGGATCTCGCAGCCCGTGCGGGACTCCGACAGCCATCCTCGGACAGAATCGAAATTCGGGGCCGATTCCTGTTGACTTCGCAGAGCATCGGTTTTTGAAACAGCGGCTTAGAACACTCCGGGACGTGGACAGCCAGGTCATCCGGAATTCTCTTTGATTGGCAGGAGTTTACCGTGCCCATGGAAACAAATGTTCCGGCGGAGTGTTCCGAAGACGTACCTAACTCGGGGCCCGCGGCACGCTGGCTGTTGTCCGGACTACTGCTGCTGGCGATTGTGCTATTGATCCTGCCCACGCCACAAGGCATGACCGCACAAGCGCATCGACTGATCTCCGTGGCCGCGTTGATGGCGGGGTTGTGGATGACACAGGCCATTCCCATGGCGGCCACCAGTCTCCTGCCACTGGTCCTGTTTCCACTGATGGGCATCGCGACGGCAAAAGACACCGCCAAATCGTTTATGGAGGACAGTCTGTTTCTGTACCTGGGAGGCATGTTGATTGCCCTTGGCATTGAACGCTGGCACCTGCATCGTCGCATTGCCCTTGGGATCGTGTCACTCGTCGGCGTCAGCCCTCGTCGAATGGTCCTCGGCTTTTCCCTCGCGACGTTTTTTCTGTCCATGTGGATCAGCAACACAGCCACAACCATGATGATGCTGCCCATCGGCCTTGCGATGCTGAAAGTCGTTGAAGAGGAAGATGCAGAATCCGGGCGCATCCGCTCGCAGCAACTGGCCGTGCCTCTGCTGCTCGTGCTGGCGTATGCATCCACTTTGGGTGGCATGGCGACACTCGTGGGTAGCCCAACGAATAGTGTGGCCATTGGTATCTACCGTCGGCAGCGTCCCGACGCCCCGGATATTTTCTTTTCCGAGTGGCTGCTGGCCTGCGGTCCGCTCGCGCTCTTCTATCTCGCCGTCGTCGTACTCAGTCTGATGTGGAAACTGCCGGGATCAGGTCCCCAGGACGAACAGCTTCGGAAAGTCCTGGCGCAGCGACTGCGTGCCCTGGGACCAATGTCGGTTGCAGAACGTCGGATGAGCTGGATCTTCGTGGCCACCGCATGCCTGTGGATCCTGCGTGAGCCTCTGGTGATCGGACAGGTAATCATCTTTGCCGGCTGGCAAGCCTGGTTCGCCCGTCTGATCGGATGGTTCTGCGCGGATCCGGAACTGCCCGAAAAACTGGCCGCGCGCGGAGCCATCTCCGATGCCACCGTCGCCATTGGCATGTCCGTACTGATGTTCGTGATGCCATCCGGGCAGCAGGCCCGCCCGGAGCGTTCCATTCCCCTGATGGACTGGAACACGGCTGTTCGTCTGCCCTGGGATATGATCCTGCTATTCGGCGGCGGCTTTGCTCTGGCCTCTGCCTTTGAAAGCACAAAACTGGCTGAGTGGATCGCACACTCGCTGCAGGAACCACTCAGCGATCAACCGCCATGGATCGTTGTGGCGGTGATCTGTTTGATTCTGGTGATGCTGACAGAACTCACCAGCAACGTCGCCACAGTAAATGCCATCCTCCCCGCGCTGCTCGCGCTCGCCGCGCCCCTGCAACTGGATCCTCGAATGCTGTTGGTGCCAGCCACCCTGGCCTCCAGTGCCGGCTTCATGCTTCCAGTGGGGACACCTCCCAACGCCATTGTGTTCAGCACCGGTCGGATCCCGGCAACGGAAATGGCACGCCGAGGCCTGCTGTTGAACCTTGTGGGAATTCCGATTCTGACGATCGGGACCTGGCTGCTGATTCGCCCCATTCTGGGGATTCCCTGAGTGGCCTGCGTGAAACGTCAGCCGCAGGCTCGGCCCACTGCTTCGACCAACGGCAGTTCAACCGAAGCAGTGCAATCGCGCTGATTTCAATCAAAAACCGGGCTTTTTCGGCCCGATTTTCCCGGATTTTCTCGCCCGTTCGCCCGTCACCACGCTGCAATTGCGGGAGATCTGCCGTTTTCTACAATCCGCTCGGGCAGAAGAACCCGCTTTCCGTCGAATGTTGCAATTCTCATGTTAGAATGGCAGGTTCGTGGACGCTGGATCCAGGCCGCCGACTTCCCCAGGCTGGCCCTTCACCCGGTCAAACTTTCCCAGGTCGAATTCCCCGTTTTCTTCAGAACTTCCTGAGTCAGCATATGAGCCCAACCAATCCGTTCGGTGCCGAAGCAACTTTGTCCACGTCGTCCGGAAATGTCCGGTACTTCCGCCTGCGAAAGCTGGTCGAAGACGGCATCGGAGAAATCGAAACGCTTCCGTACTCCATCCGGGTCCTGCTCGAAGCCTGTCTGCGCAACGTCGACAACTTCGTGGTGACGGCTGATGATGTCAACAACCTCGCTAACTGGAATGCCGCGAAGCCCGCCGAAATTGAAGTTCCCTTCAAGCCGGGACGTGTCGTGCTGCAGGACTTCACCGGCGTCCCCGCTGTCGTTGACCTCGCCGCTCTCCGCAGTGCTATGGTTCGCATGGGCGGCGATCCAAAGAAAATCAACCCGCTCGTCCCCTGCGATCTCGTCATTGACCACAGCGTGCAGGTTGACGAATTTGCCAGTCGCTTCGCTCTGCAGCGCAATGTGGAAATCGAATTCGAACGCAATATCGAACGCTACCAGTTCCTCCGCTGGGGCCAGAAGGCCTTCAATAACTTCCGCGTCATTCCGCCCGCCACCGGCATCGTGCATCAGGTCAATCTCGAGTACCTGGCCAACGTCGTGATGACTACCAACGGTGTCGCCTATCCCGACAGCCTTGTTGGAACCGACAGCCACACCACCATGATCAATGGCCTCGGTGTCGTTGGCTGGGGCGTGGGCGGCATCGAAGCCGAAGCCGTGATGCTCGGACAACCGATCTATATGCTCACCCCGGAAGTTGTCGGCTTCCGACTCACCGGTCAGCTTCCCGAAGGTTCCACCGCAACCGACCTCGTCCTGACCGTCACCCAGATGCTGCGTGCTCATAAGGTCGTCGGCAAGTTTGTGGAATTCTACGGCCCTGGACTCGATACACTCAGCCTTGCAGACCGTGCAACACTGGCCAATATGGCCCCCGAGTACGGAGCGACCATGGGCTTCTTCCCCGTCGATGCCGAAACGCTCCGCTATATGGAACGCACCGGACGTCCCAAACACGTGATCGATCTGGTCGAACGCTACTACAAGGAACAGGGCCTGTTCCGCACCTCGTCGTCACCGGAACCTCGCTTCACCAGCACTCTGCAACTGAACCTTGCCGATGTCGTCCCGTCGCTTGCCGGCCCACGCCGTCCACAGGACCGCATTCTGCTGAAGGACATGCTGCCCGAGTGGAAAAAGGCGATGCCAACCTTCGGCAAGACGCAGTCAGCCGCACCTGTGAAAGTCGAAGACTCACAGTCCCCGTCAGAAATCACCGACGGTGCTGTGGTTATCGCGGCAATCACCAGCTGTACGAACACCAGCAATCCCAGCGTCATGCTCGCAGCAGGACTGGTCGCCCGCAATGCCGTTGCCCGCGGGCTGCAGCGTAAACCGTGGGTCAAAAGCAGCCTCGCCCCGGGAAGCCGTGTCGTCACCGAATATCTCCACAAGGCCGGTCTCGACAAAGCCCTTGACGAACTCGGCTTCCAGACTGTCGGTTACGGCTGCACAACCTGCATCGGTAACAGCGGTCCACTCCCGGAACCCGTGGCCAAAGCGGTCACATCCGGTGACTTGATCGCCGCTGCTGTGCTTTCCGGAAATCGCAATTTTGAAGGCCGCGTGAACCCCCTCGTCAAAGCCAATTACCTTGCCAGCCCCCCGCTGGTGGTCGCCTATGCGATCGCCGGTACCGTCGATATCGACCTCGTCAACCAGCCGATCGGCACCGATCGTCAGGGACAGCCCGTTTACCTCAGAGACCTCTGGCCATCCCAGCAGGAAATCGCCGACACCGTGGCCGCCTCCATGACCCCCGAAATGTTCACTGAACAGTACGGTCAGGCCACCCAGGGACCACCGGAATGGCAGAAAATCACCGGCAGCACCGGTGACCTCTACCAGTGGGATGAACACAGCACCTATGTCCAGGAACCGCCGTTCTTTGTGGATATGCCTGCTGAACCAGCCCCCATTCAATCCATCGAATCCGCCCGCTGCCTTGTGTCCGTCGGTGATTCCACAACCACTGACCACATCAGCCCGGCCGGTTCCATCAAGGCCAATAGCCCAGCCGGAAAATACCTGCAGGCTCAGGGTGTCAAACCCGAAGACTTCAATCAGTACGGCGCTCGTCGCGGTAACGACCGTGTTATGACACGAGGCACGTTTGCCAACATCCGCCTCAAAAACCTGATCGCCCCTGGTACCGAAGGCAGCGTGGCCGTGCACTTCCCCAGCGGTGAGCAGACGTCAATCTACGATGCGGCCATGAAGTACCGCGAAGAAGGAACCCCACTTGTCGTTCTCGCCGGTGCCGAATACGGAACCGGCTCCAGCCGCGACTGGGCCGCTAAGGGCACCTACCTCCTCGGTATCCGCGCCGTCATCGCTACCAGCTTCGAACGCATCCATCGCTCGAATCTCGTCGGCATGGGAGTTCTCCCGCTGCAGTTCCGCGAAGGCGAAAGCCGAGAATCCCTCGGTCTCGATGGAACGGAAACCTTCGACATCAGCCTCAATGACAAATTGGCCCCACGACAGGCCGTCGAAGTCATGGCCCGCAAGCCTGACGGCGAAGTGATTCACTTCGTTACCACTTGCCGGATCGATACCCCCGTCGAAGTCGTCTACTACCGAAACGGCGGAATTCTGCACACCGTGCTGCGGCAACTGGCGAAATCCTGATCTCCGTTCGCAACGGCCAGCAACTCCCGACCTCAAGCCGGATGGCCTCAAGCCTCCGGCTTTTTTCGTTCCCGTCTCAGACCTGTCGCGCCGCGGCAAAAGACAACGCCGGCCCCCTGTACAACTCAGAACCAGCATGAATAGTCTTCAGCCCGCTTGATGGCCGTCAAAGACCATGCCCTGCCTGTAGAATCCCCAGGGCCACGACATCGACATCACAAATCATGTCGCTCCGCCGGCCCCCCTGCCACCATTCCATCCGCACCTATTCCCGCACCTATTCGATCAGCAACTGATCAATGTCCGGCAGTTCGTCGGAAAACTCCGACGACGGAGACTGCGATACGTCGAGATGTTCGTGACTCACCGTCTCCACCGGTTCGCCGGAGTTCGCTGCCGTGTTGCTCAGACCACGCAACCATTCCGCCGACGGCCAGCCAAATGGACGAAAACGCTCAGCCACACCCGTCTGATCCCGATACAGAATAGCACGCCCGGGCGGAAGCGCAGCAGCAGCCGGTGTGTCGATCAGACTGGCCGAATCTGTCTGGTTCAGGCGGAATGCAATTCGTGAGTCAAACTCCCGCAGCAACGATGTCGACAGCCAGCGCAGAGCATTGGAAAACGTATCAGCCCAGATCAACACGTGGATGCCGACCAGTGGTCCTTTCTTGATCAACTCACCCAGACGTGAAGCCGTCGTCATCTCCTTTGCCGCACCAAAACTCCCCAGCCCGAAGTCATCGTCTTCCCGACGCAGCGTGCGAAACTGCCCAAGGTTCCGAATCGCCAGAAGCAGGGTGCCCTCGCCATCGGCAGTACCCTGAGTTTCCCGGGCGGTCATGCGATTCCACAACTCTTCCACCACCGCATCCGTCTCCGCAGCATCGTGCAGCTGAAAACCGTGCTCACAGGCTGCGAATTCCGATTCGGAAAAACGTTGCCATGAGACGCGATCGCGGCCATCGTGCAGCATGATCAGGCGAGCAGCCAGATCTGCAGACA
>JALQWE010000015.1 GCA_023258825.1 Planctomycetaceae bacterium
GAAAAATGCCGGCGACTTTGAAGGCCTGCTAATCCTGAATTGGGGGCTCGGATGGCGTCAGAGGGATCTGATTCTGACGCCGCTCCCACGCAGTCAATTGCCGCGGAACCGTGCGATGCGCAAATCCCAGAAGATCCCGAGGCCATTTTTCCAGCATATTCCCGGGACATAAGCCCCATTTTCCGTCCGGGCTTTCTGGTTGCCAATCCGTCCCTGGAAGGATCAGTGCATTCATGATTCCATCAGGCACATTTCTGTGCGGGATCTGTTGAATCGCATCATTACGCTTAAGATCCCACAGTAAGGTTTCTTTCTCATTCAGCAGCCAGAACTGATCCGGCGTGTTCCCGAAAATGGCCTTCGAACCCAGCTGTACCTCTGCTTCCCGACGGCCCGTAGTCGTGTTGTAAACAGTATGTCTCGCAGTTGATTCATCAGATTCTGTCAGCAGCAGCTGACGTCCATCAATGCGGAACTGCGCCCCATTGACCCGGCGAGTGCAGTCGACCGAAGTACGGTCTGAGGTTGCTGGACGCAGGATCTCTGCCTGGCGTTTGTTGTCTGCATCACTGCCACAAGCCAGTAACTGCTGGCTGTCGACTGACCAGCAGATGACGTCCGTGTTTGTCAGCAGATCAGAAAGTCGAGTCGCACCCTGCCCCGCGGTCAATCGCCATAACTGACTGCGACGGTCGCGATGGATTGTCACCAGGTACTGACCATTCGGGGCCATTCGGACCTGCTGCACATCTGCGGCATTTTCCTGCGGCAGTGTCTGTAATTGCTCAGTCTGCAGATTCAGGATCTGTACGGTGCCATCTGTATGGGCCAGTGCCAATTGTGCGCCGTCATGGTCCATGTCTGCATCACTGACTGGAGGCAGTCTCAGGTTCAGTGCACGCGAAGTGTTGGTTTCCAGGTCCCAGATGGCAATCGTGCCATCCGACGAAGCGGTCACAAGGCTGCGTGTGGCACCACGAAACTGCTGCAACAGAACCGGCTGGCTGTGCTTTACGGTGCTGCTGAGTTTCTGGTGATCTGCCAGCGACACTGCGGTTGCGTGATATGCGTAGGTGCCGGCGAGGATCCGTTGATTTCGGCGATCAACGGTCAGGAATAAGGCCACACCATCCAGCAATTGTCTTTCGGGATTTGCGGGTTCCGTGAGGAGGTAGCGTGCCAGCATGGCGTTGGAAAATGTCGGATCAGCTGGATTCTGTGGTTCCAGCGTGAATGCGTATCCGCCAACACTCACGACTTTCATGGCTGGAACATTGCTGAGAACGGATTCGATCCCTGTTTCATGGTTCCAGAGTCGCAGTCCATTGTCTGTGGCGATCACCAGTTCGCCAGGGGTCTCTGTGAGATCAAATCCGGACGCTCTGATCGGAGCGGCGGTTTTCTGCAGAGTGTCTGTGTCCGCATTCCAGCAGAAGAGCGACATCAGATCGTTCGCTCCACCACGAAAAAAGACGTGTTTTTCATCTGCGGAAAACAAGAGCTGCCGGACCTCTGCGGAGGTTTCTTCCAGCATTACGGACTGCAGAACTTTCAGATCATCCAGATTCCAGATGCGTACCTGACCATCGGCATCTGCTGTTGCCAGCAGGCGTCCGGAATTGCTGAAGGCGATGGCAGAAACCCTGGCCGGATGCTGCAGTTGCTGTGATGTCTGTGTCCCCGACTTTCTCACCAGTACGGCGCCGTTATCCTGAGCGATCGCGAGTGTGCCTGATGCGGAGTGCACTGCCTGATCGGTGACAACAGCTCCGGGTTCAGAAAGTTTGCGGAGTGCATTGATGGATGAATTCCAGAGGTACGAAGCTCCCTGATTCGATAGGAGCAGGACGTCTTTTGTCGCTGGCACCAGCCATGCGTCGCTGGCAAGCAGATCGGGCAGATTCAGAGTCTGCAGGACGCCACCACCGGCTTCCGATCGGATCTGAACTTTTCCGGCATCGACAACAGCCAGGGCATGAATGTCGGGTGCTGTATCGGGAGCAACTCCGGAAAAGGCGGCACCGACTTTCTGCCCCGTTAAATCAAAGACGTCCGTGTGTCCGCGCTGGGGTTCGGTGAATGCGACCCAGGCTGAGTCGTTGCTGATGGTCCACGGGCTGTTCAGGTTCTCGGGCATCGTGAAATTCGGCGTGATCGTGTGCCGTTCAAGTCCACTTTTCAGGGACCACAGACCCAGTTGCCCCTGACTTGTCAGTGTGACCAGATTCTCCGAGCCGGAAAAGGCCGCACTGGTGACTGCCAGCGTGCCCGTTGGCAGAGTCGCAAGGAGCTGTCCGTCCGGGATCCGGTAGACTCTGACCGTCTGATCGTGGGTGACAAGTGCCACATGACGGCCATCCTCGGACAGGATTGCAAAATCCAGTAACAGATTCTCTCCAATCCGGCAGCTCGGCTGCATGGAGGCCGCATCGTAGACCACTGCCTGGTTGCCTGATCCGAACAGAACCAGCGACGTCCCGGATTTTGACACCGCGAAATCACTGAAGGGAAGATGACCAGAGGTCAGGTCCTGTTGTGTTTCTGTGGAAAAGATCCTGCTGCCTCCGCTGCCGGCCACCAGAATTGTGGTCGGGTTGACAAAGACACAACGTCCGGAGTTGCCTTTCAGGATCTGTGCCGGTACCGCGATTTCCGTGGTCCACGCACGCATCAGAAAATCCCAGACACGCAGGCGACCATCTGTCAGCAGGCAGGCAAGTCGGCCACCCTCAGCACTGAAAGCCAGGGATTTCAGGGTTGATCCCGGATCTGTGACCGGTCCGAGTTCTGTCCCGTCCGGCAGACTGAAGATTCGCAGTGTCCCGTTTGAGGAAGGCACCACGAGGCGTCGGGAATCTGTGGAGAACTCCGCGCCGGTGACTCTGCGAAACCCGGATTCTGCGACGGTCACAACCGAGCGGCCGTTGGTGGTATCCCATAACGTGACCTCGACGGGCAGGGAGTCCAGTTCCTGGGGTGGTGTCGTCTGGCGGATGGTTGTGGTCAGCAGAAAATTTCCATCCGGGCTCCACGCGGCGGAGGTGACCACGCCGGTTGTGCCATAGGTACGAAGCACCTTTCCTGACATCACGTCGGATTCCACAGCTGGAAAATCGCCCACTCTGACCAGACCACGGGCCACCGTGGTGACCACGCGTTTGCCATCCGGGTGCAGCGCCATGCCGGTTTCCAGCACATTTCTTCCACGGGGGTTCCACGAGCGAAGTTCGTGATTGCTGCGAAGTGCTTCGACCAGAGCGACCGACGCGGCGGCTTCGTCCGTCTTTTTGTTGGCGGCCTCAATCGCCAGCAGTGTTGCCAGTGTGGGATTGGTGTCACGTGAAGCCATGGACAGGGCGGTCAGTCGTCCGGCTTCGGCATCCGCCAGCGCGATCTCCGCTCGCCGACGCAGTTGCGATTCATTTCGTGCCTGTCGGTACAGTACGGATGCGGCGATGGCGGAGGAAGCAGACAGTAGTACAAAACTCACGGCCAGTGCTGCGGCCGTTGCCGGGTGTCGAACACTCCAGCGGCGACAGCGCTGCCACAGGCTGGGGCGACGTGCCAGAATCGGCTCGTCGTCCATAAAGCGTCGGAGGTCTTCTGCCAGTTCCAAAGCCGTCTGATAACGCTCCTCAGGGCGCTTGGACATGCATTTCAGGACAATGGTTTCCAGGTCTTCCGGAATTGCCGGATTGAGCCTGCGGGGTGCCACCGGATCCTCAAAACACACCTGCCGCAGAATCTCTTTGGAATTCGCGCCGTCAAAGGCTTTCTTCAGCGTCAGCAATTCGTACAGAGTGACCCCGAGGGAATAAATGTCTGTGCGCTGATCCAGCAGCACGTGGTTGGCCAGCGGCTGCTCCGGACTCATGTATCGGTAAGTCCCCAGAACTTCGCCCGTCATGGTCAGAGCGGCAGCACCCTGAACCTGCGCCAGGCCAAAGTCTGTGACCCAGACCCGACCATCGTCGCCCAGCATCAGGTTGGAGGGTTTGATATCCCGATGGACCACGCCGTGCAGGTGTGCATGATGCAGGGCCTCGGCCGCCTGGATACCAATCCGCACCGTATCGTTAAAAATGCGTCGGCTGTTCGCCGAGGAATGTGAGCGTTCGAGGCAGTCCAGAAACTCACTGGAGGGCCACGAATGCGACTCCGAGACTACTTTTTCGCTCGTGCTTCGCGCCCCTGCTCGCCCCTGCGCAATCACCGTTGGATCAGCCGTCATGACAGGCGTCGGATTGGACGCAGAGGACCGGCGGTTGTGCAGTCGCTGTCTGGCTTCCTGAATATGATCCGCAAGATCACGACCTTCGATCAACTGCATGACATAGTAATGCAGGCCATGATCATGTCCTGTGTGAAAGACCGGAACGATATTGGTGTGCTGCAGATGCGCCGCGGCCTGAGCTTCGTTCTGGAATCGAAGGATCTGGCGTCGATCCATTCGCCCGTCCAGTTTCAGCGTCTTAATCGCCACGGTACGTTTCAGGTCCTCCTGAACCGCTCGATAGACGACTCCCATTCCTCCGTGACCGATCTCGCTGAGAATCGTGAAACCGGGAATCTGCGGGAAGGAACCGTTTGGATTTCTACTGTGGTACCGTGGAATCTCTGCTCTATGCTGCTGGTCAGGCACATGGGCAGGAGCCGCCCCCGAGGCTGTTCCGACGGTGGAATCCTGGCTGTCTTCGTCTGTCGCACCCGTAAACAACTGAGACGGAATCATCCCAAGGATTCTGCCGGAGTCCGGAAACCTCCGCAGGTACTCCTCACGAGCCGATACGACTCCCGACCTGCGTCGCAGATCGACCTCCAGCGCGATGAGTTCGCGCAGCAGGTCCGTCTGCGGCAACTCAGTATGCTTTTTCAGCAGGAATTCGATGGTCAACGGAGTACCTGATCGGAAGGCTGCTTCGTACTGATCACACACGGCATCAATGCGGCGCTGGTTCTCAATTGGATCCTCATCAGGGGTGGTGAGTGCCGTCATGATTCCAGCTCCTGCTGCCATGTGTCCCGAATCAGGCGCAACTTGCGCTGAACCGTGGGAAGGGCAATCCCCTGACGTTGTGCCATTTCGTCCTGTGTGTACCCCGCCAGTTGATCACTCGCCAGTCGCCGCAGTACCTCGTCCTTCAGCGACAACATCAACCTTTGCAAAGTCTCTGTGAACTCCGCTGCAAATTCCGGCGTCGGTTCGCCCCCGACAATGTTGTGCATGACGTTGGCATCATGGTCGTGAGCCCTGTGAAGTGCTGATTCCCCCAGTACCTCGCCACCACCACGTTTCTGCGCTTGTTCCCGGCGCCAGTGGGCGATCACTCGGCGCTCCGTCAGCATCGCCAGTATCTGCCAGAAATCTTCCCGATCGTTCAGACGCTGAAATCGGCAGTCTCGAACGCCCTTCAAAAACTCTGCAAACACTTCGCTGGCAATATCGTCGCCGTCCACAATCTGTCGATTGGCGCCGGACAGGCGTTTCTGAGCCAATCGTACCAGCCTTTCGACATAGCGCTGCCACAGAGCCCAACTGGCCAGCGAATCGTCATTACGAATCGCCTGCAGAAGACCGGTGACGGAATGACTACTGAGACTGTGATCTTCCATGGCTCGGGCTTTGCTGAACATCTTTCCGTGGTGACATCGTCAACCACAGTCGCATCAGGAAACTCTACTGCCTGGGCAATCCTACCCCCTCCGGCATGTCGTTTCCAGTCGAACTTGATCGGCGAGATGCACCTGCAGTGATTGACGCACCGTCGACAGTTCCCAGCGTGCCGCTCCAGTTTCGCCCAGACTGATGTAGCGAGCGGCGTTTCGAAGGTGGTGCAGGGCATTGTTCCGAATCTCGCCAGGAATTGCGGCGTCGAAAACATGGTCCTGAACTTCATCCATGTCCACCGCGGAACAGCGACCACGAAGAAGTCCAGTCAGCATCCGGTTCAACAGGCTGACCAATGGCTGCAGACCTACTGTCTGACGGGATTGTGTTGAGGAAGGGATCCGGCGAGAAACAGCGAAGGATTGTGGACCGCAGGTCATGAGACTCTCCCTGATTTGCATGTGTGTCTGTGTGGTAAGGCGGATTCGTTTTCGAATCCTCAGTCCTCTATTCAGCCACTGGCAAACAAGGGCGAAAACCCATCAGAGATCAGCACGCGTTTTCACAAAAAAGCAAAACTCAGCGGGATGGACGCTAAAAAAACCTATCGACCTATCAAATGAGATCGAATTTCGCGACAGGTGGCAGCGCAAATCGCTGCCGGCATTCCGCAAAAAAACCGATGAGACCTGGTGACCTCATCGGTTGCAAAATCTGATTGCAGGATTTGCTGTCTCTTAAAACAGTTCCAGGAAGTTTGTCAGGCTACCGGACAGCTTGACGATAAAGCGAGCCGCGTCAGCTCCATTGATGGCTCGGTGGTCGTAGGACATGGACAGTGGCAGCATCATGCGTTCAGTGACCTGGCCATTTTCCAGCACGAGCTGGTTGATGGTGCGGGACATCCCGAGGATGGCGACTTCCGGATAGTTGACGATGGGGGTGAAACCTGTGCCACCGATACCGCCGAGGTTGGTGATGGTGAAGGTTCCGCCCTGCATGTCTTCCGTTTTCAGTTTGCGGTCACGAGCTCGGCCGGCGATTTCCCCAAGCTCTGCTGCGACCTGCAGGATGTTCTTCTGGTCGCAGTTGCGGATGACAGGGACCACCAGGCCGTTGGGAGTGTCGACCGCGACGCCGATGTGATAGTACTGCTTCACAATCAGTTCGCCGGACTGCAGGTCCACGCTGGAATTGAAGTTGGGATAGGCCTTCAGTGCCCCGACCACGGCCTTGATGATGATGGCCGTCATGGTGATCTTGGGGGCGTTTGGGTTGGCTTTGACGTAACGTTTGCGTGCCGCTTCCAGCTCTGTGATGTCGGCCAGATCGTGCTGCGTCACGTGGGGGATGGTGACCCACGCGGCGTGCAGATTGGAGGCTGCGGTGCGGAAGATCTTGTTCATCGGCTGCTTTTCGATCGGCCCGAATTTGCTGAAATCCGGCATCGGTGCCGCCTGAACAATTCCGAAGCCTGGTGCTGCCGGGGCGGCGGTCGGTATGGGCTGTGCCATCCGATTTCGCACAAAGGCTTCGACGTCTTCGATCGTGATTCGTCCGCCGGCCGCGCTGCCTTTGACCTGTTTCAGATTGACGCCCAGCTTGCGAGCCAGTCGGCGAGTCGCCGGACCGGCCGGAGCTGGCGGACCGTCAGAAGCTGCGGAGGCGGTCGTAGCAGCCACCGGGGCTGCTGGTTTAACTGGTGCGGCCGCAGGTGCTGACTGAGGAGCCGGGGCTGGTGCTGCAGCGGCTGGTGCCGCGGCAGGCTGAGGGGCTGTTGGTGCTGCCGGGGCGGGAGCGACGCTGCCAGCCGCCTGAATCGTAATCAGCGGGGCTCCGATCTGGATGGACGTTCCTGCTGTGACATGGACGGCGGTGACGGTGCCGGCATGTGGGCAGGGGATTTCTGCGACGGCTTTGTCGGTTTCGACTTCGCAGATTGTGGCACCGGCCTGGATAGTGTCGCCGGGCTTCACAGCCACCGAGGCGACGTCCACTTTGGTGACTCCTTCGGACACTTCAGGCAGCCGAAATTCGATCGGAGCGGCGGGTGCGGCTGCCGGTGGTGGCGTGGTCGGTGCTGCGGCAGGAGCCGGAGCTGGTGCGACAGCCTGTGACGCCGGAGCAGCTGGTGCAGCAGGAGCGGCGGCTGCTGGTGCGTCGGCCGTTTCCAGCACCAGCACGACCTGTCCCGGCGAGATGGAGTCGCCGGATTTGATCAGGATGCGGCTGATTTTCCCGGCGTGGGGGCAGGGACTTTCGGCGACGGCCTTGTCGGTTTCGACCTCGCAGATGACGGCTCCGGCTTCGATCACGTCACCTTCCTTAACGCGAACGTCGGCGACGTCGACAGAAGTGACACCTTCAGAAACTTCCGGCAGTTTGAATTCGATGGCCATGAGCGGAATGACTTCGAAAAGAAAGGAGGCTGATCGACGAGAGTTTAAGGCGGTCCGTTGAGCTGGACCGGTGATGTCACGTAGTTTTGTGAAATCACAGAGAACCTGGTGTCTGGGAACCTGGTTTCTGGTGGTTGCTGGCCGGCTGCCGCCGGTGATCCGGTCTGCAGCGTCAGCGAATGTTGTTGCGGTGTGTGACCACAGCAAGCATCAGCAGCACCATCAGGCGTTGAGTGGGTTGATCTTTTCGGGATCGATATCGAGCTGTTTCAGGACGTCAGGCAGTTTGGATGCCGGGAACGCACCTGCCTTCGCGAGACCTCGCAGCGTCGCGTAAACAGTGCATTCGGCGTCAATCTGAAAGTGTCGTCGCAGTTCGGCTCGAGTTTCGCTGCGTCCGAATCCATCGGTTCCAAGGACGATGTAGTCGCCGGGGATCCATTCGCGGATCTGATCGGCAACCAGTCGTACGTTGTCGCTGGTGGAAATGAACGGCCCGGAGATTCCCGCGAGAGTTTTTTCAAGATAGCTGACTTTGGCGGGCTGATCGGGGTGCAGATGATTCCAGTGCTGGCAGTCCATGGCGTCGCGTCGCAGTTCGCTGTAACTGGTGACACTCCACACATCACTGCCGATATTGAACTGTTCCTTCAGCAGCTTCTGAGCACGGATGGCTTCCCGCAGGATGGTGCCGCTGCCGAACAGCTGCGGACGCACCGTCTGGCCGGGTGCGGAGTCCGTGGTGCTGAAGCGATACATACCTCGGAGAATGCCTTCCTCGATGCCTTCCTGCTGTGGGATGGCCGGGTGTGCATAGTTTTCATTATACACGGAAAGGTAGTAGAAGATTTCTTCACCTTCCGCGTACATTCTGCGAAGGCCATCCTGAACGATGACCGCCAATTCGTAGCCATAGGCCGGATCGTAGGATCTGAGCGAGGGCACGGTGGTGGCCATCAGCTGGCTGTGGCCGTCTTCGTGCTGCAGACCTTCACCGTTGAGTGTGGTGCGCCCGGAGGTGCCACCGCACAGGAACCCTTTGACTCGGGTGTCTGCAGCGCACCAGATCAGGTCACCGACGCGCTGGAACCCGAACATGGAGTAGTAGACGTAGAAGGGAATCATGTTCATGCCGAGGTTGGCGTAGGCCGAACCGGCAGCGATGAACGATCCCATGGCCCCTGCTTCGTTGATGCCTTCTTCCAGCAGCTGGCCGTTGCGCGCTTCCTTGTAGTACATAGTGCTGTTGGCATCGACGGGTTCGTAGAGCTGTCCCTTGCTGGAATAAATTCCGCAGAGAGAAAACAGCCCTTCCATGCCGAATGTCCGGGCTTCATCCGGAATGATCGGCACGATACGGGGACCGAGTGCCTTGTCGGTAATCAGTTTGCGAACGATGGTGCCAAGAGCATAGGTGGTGGATCCTTCGCCGCCATCGCTGCCGGACAGCAGAGGTTTTGATTCCCAGAGCTTGTCTTTCAGAGACGGGATTTGCAGAGTTTCTGTGCAGGCGTGACGCTGCGGGATGTGACCACCCAGAGCAGCACGTCGCTGATGCAGATACTTCAGCTCGGGACTGTCAGCGGCCGGTTTGTAGAACGGCAGTTTTTCGATTTCGGCATCGCTGACCGGGATGTTGAACCGAGTCCGGAAGGCTTTCAGTTCGGTGAGATTCACTTCCTTCTGGTTGTGGGCGACGTTCTTGCCTTCGCCAGCATCTCCGAGGCCGTAGCCCTTGACGGTCTTGGCCAGAATGACCGTGGGGGCACCCTTGTGATGCACCGCGGAGTAATAGGCGGCGAAGACCTTTTCCGGGTCATGACCACCGCGACGAATCGTCTCGAGGTGCTGATCGGAGAGGTGTTCCACCATTTTCAGCACTTCCGGGTCTGCCCCGAAGAAGTGGTTGCGGATGTACTGACCGTCTGACACGGTGTACTTCTGATACTGACCGTCGACAACTTCGCCCATGCGCTTGACCAGCTTGCCGTTTTCATCGGCATCCAGCAGCGCGTCCCAGTCACTTCCCCAGACGACTTTGATAACGTTCCAGCCAGCCCCGCGGAAGGCCGCTTCCAGTTCCTGGATGATCTTGCCATTGCCTCGAACCGGTCCATCCAGTCGCTGCAGGTTGCAGTTGATGACCCAGGTGAGGTTGTCGAGGTTTTCGCGGGAGGCGAGAGTCAGGGCGCCGAGCGATTCCGGTTCGTCGCATTCGCCGTCACCAAGGAACGCCCAGACGCGGGATTTGGACGTGTTGACCAGTCCGCGATGCTCCATGTAACGCAGAAAGCGGGCGTGGTAGATGGAGCAGATCGGGCCGAGCCCCATGGAGACGGTGGGGAACTGCCAGAAGTCCGGCATCAGCCACGGGTGCGGATAGCTGGACAGGCCACCGCCTGCCGGCAGTTCGCGTCGGAAGTTTTCCAGATGTGATTCTGTCAGGCGGCCTTCGAGGAAGGCGCGGGAGTACATGCCGGGCGCGGCGTGTCCCTGGAAATAGACCATGTCGCCGGTGTGATCGGCCGTGCGAGCGTGGAAAAAGTGGTTCTGCGCGACTTCGTAGAGGGTGGCGGACGACGCGAAGGTCGAAATGTGACCGCCCACACCCTTGTAGTACGTGTTTCCGCGGACCACCATCATCATGGCATTCCAACGCACGATACTCTTGATGCGGCGTTCCAGTTCCCGATTGCCAGGAAACTTCTGCTGTTTGGTGTGGTGAATGGTGTTGATATAAGGAGTATTGGCGGTGAACGGCAGCATGACACCGCGGGAATAAGCACGTTCCTGCAGCGAAACCAGCAGGGCACGAAGTTTCTCGGCGCCGTAGCGGTGCAGAATGTCCTCAAGGGACTCGTACCATTCTTCCAGTTCTTCCGGGGCAATTCCAGAGATTGATCCCATCACTGCCTGATCCAGCATTCGAATCCCCAAACAGAAAAATAGTTCTCAGACCTCAGGTCTGCATATGGTCACTGCAAGAACGGCCGTTTCCGTCACTGCTGGTCTGAACGCCCCGAACCCCACCGCAACCGTAAAATTGCAGACCGCCTGACAATTCAGAGGCGGCTGAAAATTGGGTGTCGGCATTGAGAGACACGAGAAAACCAGAGATTGGAAACGGCGGATCAGTGGATTGCCGCGATTGAGCAGTCCGCGTCTGCGAAACGAGCACGTGCAGGAGGCAATCCGGAGATGACTTCCCTGAAAAATTCGCTGACGAATTCTGCTGTGTCTGCGGCAGTTCCCCGTGCCCGCCGAACCCGAAGGGTCTGGCGGGAAAAGGCACCGATCCCGTAGAAGCGGTGGATTGTAGGATTCACGCGATTTGCATTCAATCCGTTCTCTAACTTCCCCGACCGACTCTCCCAACACCGGAGGAATCGGGGCGTTGAATTCGCTCTGTGGCAGGTGGACGACCTGCGGGAATGTGTGTCAGAGTGTGGATTTGGTGGAATTTGCCGATTTTTCGGGATTTGCCACCGCCGCAGGCTGGGGGGATTTCCGGTCGACCTCGAAGTGAGGCGGCGGGATCAATCGCCCGGAGGGCTCGGCTGAGTCCTGGATTCGTTCCACGATCGCACCAAGTCGGCTGAGTTTGACGTCGAACCCCTGATAGCCCCGATCGAGGTGATAGACCCTGCGGAGTTCTGTTTCTCCGTTCGCGGCCAGCGCCGCCAGAACGAGGGCTGCACTGGCTCGCAGATCACAGGCCATCACCGGTGCGCCATGCAGTTCCCGGACACCCTGCACGCGGGCTGTGTTTCCGAACACCCGAATGTCGGCGCCCAGGCGGACCAGCTCTGCGGCATGCATGAAGCGGTCCGGAAAGACGGCATCCGTGACCTCGCTGGTTCCTTCGGACACGGCCAGCAATGCCATCAGTTGTGCCTGCAGGTCTGTGGGGATGCCCGGATAGGGGCGTGCCGTGAAGGTGACGGAACGCAGACGTCTGCCTCCGCGAACCTGCAGCACTCCGTCTTCGCAGGAAATGTCGGCGCCCATTTGCTGCAGCAGTTCCAGAAATGTGGTGAGCGATTGCAGAGGGGCCTCGGGAATCTGCATTGTTCCCCCTGCCATCAGTCCGGCAATCACGAACGTGCCGGCTTCAATGCGATCCGGCATGACCGTGTGTTCCACGGCAGATGCGGACAGTGACTGCACGCCTTCGATTTCAATCACAGAGGTTCCTGCACCGGAGATTCTGCCGCCGGCTTTTGTCAGCAGCGCTGCCAGATCTTCGATTTCCGGTTCCCTGGCTGCGTTGAGGATACGTGTGCTGCCGTGTGCAAGAACTGCCGCCATCAGCAGATTGCAGGTGCCGGTCACCGTTGGACCAAAGGGGCCGCCAAGATCAATCTCAGCGCCGCGAAGACGTTTTGCGCGCGCTGTCACGTAGCCTCCGCTAAGCCGGATGTCGGCCCCCAGTGCCGCCAGGCCCTGCAGGTGCAGGTCTATTGGACGATGCCCGATATTACAGCCGCCAGGTAACGAGACGGTTGCCTGACCGAAGCGACCGAGCAGCGGGCCGAGGACGCAGACGCTGGCTCGCATTTGTCGCACGAGGTCATAGGTGGCAAGACCATTGGTGTTCCGGTCCGCCACAATGTGGATTTCGCCCTCACGCAGATGTCGAACGTCGACCATCATCGCGGACAACAGCTGACTCATGGTCCCCACATCACGAAGAGCGGGAACGTTGCGCAGGATCAATCCGCCGGGAATCGCGAGGCCTGCCGCCATGGCTGGCAGCGACGCGTTCTTGCTGCCATCAAGGCGGACGAGACCGTTCAAGGGGCGGCCACCCTGAATTCGAAACATGTCCACCAGCAGACTCCGTTCTGTAGCGTGGCGTTGAGTCCTCAGCCCTGGAAGGTGGCTTCCACGATGCGATCCAGTCCGGCCAGATCCCTGTGTACTCGCGCCGTTGTGAACCCCGCCGCTGAAACCAGTGTTGTGACTTCAGCACATTGGGAAGGATCCAGCTCCAGAGCCAGGAATGCACCGGGTTTCAGGATGCCGGGGGCCTGCTGAATCAGTCTGCGAACCACATCCAGTCCGTCAGTGCCGGCAAACAATGCTTCCGCAGGTTCATGCATTGCCACCTCCGGCTGCAGGCTGTCCCGCTCATCCTCTCGGATATACGGTGGGTTGCTGACAAGTCCGTCAAATCGCATGCCGGAGTTCAGCAGAGGTTCGAGGCAGTCACCCTGCATCAGCACGACTCGGTCTTTCACCGCGTGCCGGTCCACGTTGCGACTGGCAATGCTCATTGCTGTTGAGGAAATGTCTGTGGCAGTGACATGACACTGGGGACGCTGACGAGCCAGTGTGATGGAAATGCAGCCGGACCCGAAACCCACTTCCACGACGTGGGATGCCGTGTCTGAGGGGATACGTTCGAGGCAGACATCAATCAGTGTTTCCGTCTCGGGACGCGGAATGAGCACGCCGGGGCCGACTTCGAAGCTGCGACCGTAGAATTCTCGAGTTCCGACAAGGTAGGCCAGAGGTTCTCGCTTGGCACGCCGCTGCACCAGTTCGCGCATCACCGCACGCTGTTCGTCCGACAACGGCTCTGTGAAATCTGTGTAGAGCCGAATGCGGGGACACTTTCTGGCAAAGGCCAGCAACAGCTCGGCTTCCAGACGCGGTGATTCCACTCCCTTCTGTTTCAGAAAACCAGCCGTCCACTCCAGAATCCGCTGGACAGTCCAGCGATCAGTTTCGGAGGCAGGAGTTGGAGCAGACGACATAACACACCAGCCTGAGCTTCAGCCAAGTTGAAAACAACACGTGGAGAACACCGGATTGTGGCCATGGGGCCATGAACAGAGATCTGTTTCGTCTGGAATGGGAACCATGGAGCCGTGCGGAAGATGCATCTGGCAAACCGCGGCACACGTTAGCGGTGGGGATTGTCGACCGTTGCGACTGATTCCGCAACCGGAGTCCCGGGAATCCGCAGATCCGGCACTCCAAAAACTCACCCATCGCACAATGACATGCGGCCCGAGGGGTGTGCAACAGAAAAACAGGGGTGTGGGAATAAATTACAAAATCAGTGGTAAAACCATTAGCACACCTAAGCCGCGTTGCATTGGGATTCAGTTGTCCTTGTTCCCCGCGATTGGCCACCGGAAACCCTACCTGACGATAGCCCGGCAAGAGATTCGGGAGGGTTGACCAGCGTGGGAAAAGGGCTCCCCGGGGGGCTGTGAGCTCTCAAGGTGCATGGCACCTGGGTGTTAAAATGTGAGAAAATACTGGTTTTTGAAAATACAGGTGCATGGCACCTGGTGTTTTCGGGGGGTGTGGTTTCGGGTGACTGGGAGATCTGGTGTGTTGCCGCGAGGTCGTTTTTTGTCTGGTTTGACAAGGCGAGAAAAGTCGGTTGCTTTCAGGATCGTCAAACCCATAATGGGGAAATTCTCCGCCGGGGGGTGAGCTGGCAGTAAATCAATCAGCAAATGCCTCGGCCACGTGGCTTGACCACTGTTGCGGCTCTTTCTTTGAAAAGTGTCGTCCAGCGATTTCTGTGGCGTCTGCCGGGACCGCTGTGTCGGTGTTGTCCTTCAAGACCCTGATCGTATTTCATGACACTTCTGGACTGGATCATCGTTTTACTGGCGGTTGCCGCCTTGCCGTGGCTGGCGGTTCAGGCTGGTCGGCGGATCGCCAGGCCGGACGATTATTTCACGGGCGGTCAGCAGTCGGGGCTGTTTCAGCTGATAATGTTCGTGTTTGGTTCGGGCACGTGTCCGGATTCGACATCGACAGTGATGGCCAGCGCCTGGCGTACGGGACTCTCGGGGCTCTGGTGGCAATTTCTCTGGCTGCCGATCACGCCGATTTACTGGGTGTTAGCGCCTGTGTTGCGTCGACTGCGAGCGGTGACGACGGCGGATTTTTTCTTTGCCCGTTTTGGTCCCAGCACGGCCATTCTGTACTCGCTGTACGGAATGGTGATTTGTGTGGTGATGATGGCCGGGGTTCTCTGGGGTTCAGCGCGTCTGCTGAATGTCCTGACGGATCCGCTTTGCACAGAGATTTCAGAATCGCTGAATCTGCGATTTCCGGTGATCAGTCTGCAGACAGCGCTGCATGGTCCCAGCTTTGGTCACCAGCCACTGGTGACATGGCGTCCGCTGTTGGGTGATGCGGTTGCCGGAATTTTTCTGAGTGCGTTACTGCTGGTGTGCGGCCTGATCGGGGGCTTGAATGCGGGAATGGTGATCGACTGCATTCAGGGATGTGTGCGTATTTTCCTGACTCTTGTGCTGCTGCCTGTGGTGTTCTATCAGATTGGTGGTTTTGGTTCGCTGCAGAACCTGCAGTATCTGAAGCCGGGGATGCTGGAGTTTGTGGCCAGCTCGGACGCAAGGCTGGAACGTCTGCAGGAACCGTTCACACCATTTTACCTGTGCGTGCTGTCGATTGCCGCTTTGCTGGGGATCGTGGTGCAACCTCATATTGTCGTTGTCTGCGGGGCAGGACAACGGGATCTGGAGTCGCGGATTGGCTTTACGTTTGGGAATCTGCTGAAGCGATTCTGTGCGATCCTGTGGGTTCTGATCGGGCTGGGTTGTCTTGGCTGGTACCTCGGCCCGACAAGTCCTCTGAGTCGACCTGACAGCACGATTGAGCAGGCGGCGTTGCTGGCGGATTTGCGGTTATCGGCATCTGGTGATCCGGGGACACTGTCCGGTGACGAGGCGAATCGTGTGAATCAGGTGGACCAGCGATTTGCTGATCGATTGTTTGGTCGAGTTATCCGGGACCTGATGGGGCGGCTGGTGCCTGGTCTGACCGGGTTGGCGGCCGCAATGGTGATCGCTGCTGCCGTCAGTCACTGTGGAACTCAGATGGTGGTTGGCAGCGGACTGTTTGCAACGCATCTGCACCGACGTTATCTCAGCCCGGATGAGGAGAGCGAAAATTCACTCGGGGCAGCTCGTGTGTGTGGCCCATTGCTGGTGATTGCTGCGCTCGTGTTGCAGATGTCCTTTCACAGTGTCGGCGATGTGCTGCGGCTCTTCATCAAAACGCCGGCGATTATTGGTGTCAGCATGTGGATGGGACTCATCTGGACTAGGTGGAACACGGCGTCGGTCTGGGTGTCCACGCTGACGGGGGCGTTTGTGGGCATTGTCTGCGGATTTTTTCCGGAGCAGGTCGAACGCACCCTTCCGGGACTTGCCGACCAGATGTTTGAGCAGACAAGTGCCGGTCGAATGATGCTGGATTCCTGGAAGATCGTGGTGATCCTCGGGAGCACTCTGGTATCCGGGATCTTCACAACTCTGATGACCGACATTCAGCAGGATGAGCAGCTGGAATTCTTTTACCGATTGATTCGTACGCCGGTGCGGGAAAATGAGGGAGATGTCAACATCACCAATTTTCAGCCCTCAGACGATGACGAGCTCGTGCCCTGCTTTGCGTTTCTGGGATTTCAGCTGCCCGGACCGACTCGGGGCGGGAGCATCGGGTTTCTCCTGGCTTGTCTCCTGGTCATCGCAATGATTGTTGGAACCAAGCTGATCTCCACGGTGGTGTGAATCGAGTACCGACCGGCAGGCTCTGATTGTGCCAACAAAAAAAGAAGCCTGTTCACCGCTGCGTGAACAGGCTTCTGTCGTATTTTGTCGAACCAGATTAGTGCTGAATTCAGCTATCGGCTATCAGACATCGGGATTCAATCGTGCTGGCAGCGAGGCTGAGCGGCGGGACCGGATCGGCATCAGTTGATACTTTTGGAGTCAAACTTGCCTGCGGTGTCGGAGGAGCGAACTTTGCCGGCTGCAGGTGAGCGGCTGGCAGCAGTTGGATTCGTGGGAACTGCTCGGTCGCTGGCCACACCTTCGGACTGAGCCTGTTCGCTTTTTGGTGCCCAGTTGGTGACCGACCATGTCGGGTACTCATCGGCAACGCTGGCGGCAAGGTCCTTCAGCACTTCCATCATCTTCTTGTTGGTCATGTCGCGATTTGCGATCACGCGCTGCATGACGAACCGCTTATTGGTCGGGATGTAGGCGAAGAACTTGCCTTCCCCCAGGCGGTCATTGGCCGCCAGCAGACGCAGCAGAGCAGTTCGGGGCACTTCTGTTGAGGACTGTGGAATCTGGTCCAGCCATGCCATGACCCAGACCGATTCACCGTTCCGGCTCAGCACCGCAGACATGGAAAACTTCCATTCTTCACCGCGGTAGCTGGTCTTGAAGGCAAAGTCATAACGCTGTTCGGTCTGTGTGGGTTTCAGTCCCAGGGCCGACAGCATGTCTCCGAGTTCGGTCTCACTGATCTGGCCGGGTTGCGGCGTTTTCGGGGCTTCCTGTGTACCTTCCTGAGCGGACACGGACCAGACACCACCGAGGACCAGCAGTGCCGGCAGCAGAACAGCACTCCAACTTTTCATGACTCACTCCCTTGAATCGATTCAGCAGAAACTGCCGAAGTTTACGGACCGTTGACATCCGCGTGCGGTCAGAGGCGTCCCGAAGCTGGAACGGCGATTTTCGCACGAGACGGTCTGAAAGGAGTGTCGAGCTGGGGAAATCCGTTCCCCGGTACGCATCACTTTTCAGACTTTTCAGCCGTTTTCCTGATTCTCCAGATACTTCAGGCAAATCGAGGACCACGTCTCGAATTCGTCCATCCGGGTCATCAATTCTGACGATGGTGCGAATCCTGCGTTGATCATCGACTTTTCCCGGGGCTGAACTTTGGGATTGTCGAGATCGAAAATATGGACGATCCCGAGGTGGACTTTTCCTACCTCGGTCAGGTCATCATTGATCAGCCCGATGCAGTCTTCGGTCCATCCGGATTCGATATCGACTTCCTCTTCCAGTTCCCGGCGCATGCCTTCGAGGTAGGGTGTCAGATCGCCGTCGAGATCGAGAGTGGAGACATGTCCACCGACTCCGATGGAACGTTTGGCGTGCAGCCGTGCTTCGCCCTGAGCCGACCCGCGCTGGTAATGGAACAGCTGGTCGCCGCTGCGGAAGATGCAGTAGGGAATCAGCTGCTTGAACGAGGGATCCTTTTCCATTTCCGGTCGAGGCCGATAACTGGCATGTCGGGGATCGAGGATGACGTCGAGGTATCGATCAACATCCGCGCAGAAGCCCTGGAAGTGGCCGATCTCGTGAAAGACGGCGGTGGGGATCACAAGCACATGTTCGACACTCATGGAAGTTTCATACTCCGAGAGGATTGAGAAGCAGCGAAGGTGGTCAGCGGGTTTTCCGCCGGCTGCAGGATGATGGCGAAGGCCGATGCTGCAGCAGGCGACGCGTCAGGGGGCTGCCATGCGGCAGTGCCGGGAACAACGAACGAACCATGGTCAGCACATCAGCGTGTTCTGTCGAAAGCGGTTCTCTGGCTGCAGCAACGTTTCAGGGTTTGCTGGCTGGAGGTTCCGTGGAACGGACGATGACGAGGCGATGGTTGGCCACATCGTACTCATACTTCAAATTTGCTGCCAATTCTGGCAGACGAATCTGATTTTCGGTGATGATCCGCTGCATGAATTCACTGTGCGACTCGGGGAAGCGTCCTTCCGAGGCCTGGAAGAGGTTCAGTGCGTGTTCGATTGCCAGTTGAGGAATCTGCAGTTGCGCATTCTTCAGGACGGCCAGTGGTCCAGTGATCGGATCGGTCACCGGGGCTTTGGGATTGACAAGTTCTTTTCCGGCTTCCGGCAGATACTCGCCAATTTCCGTGGTTGTTTTTTTGCGGGGCGGTGGGGCCGGGGCCGGGGTGGCGTCGCTGCAGCCTGAGAGCAGGAGGGCCATCAGGAGGGGCATCGTCAGTGTGCGTGGAGGCATAGTGCCGTCTGCAGAATGTTGCTGTCTCAAAGTGACTGCTCCCGCTGCTTTTTCTGTGTGTCTGGCAGACCTGTCGGTGTATGGCAGAGCATGGCGGGGCCTTGCGGGTAAGTCCACTGATGAGCAGGGTTTTTCGGAGATTTGTGTGGGGTGTTTCGTTCCCCTGCTGCATTGTTTTCAGTCGCTGCTGCCGTCAGAATGAATGCCCAGGATTCATCGCGGGCCCAGCGACTGGTGACTCACACATCCGGTCAGACACCGGTCTGATCGAATTCGGATTGCTTGCGCCATGACAGAGCGAAAAATAGGTCCGTACCACGTTCAAGCCCGGATTGGTGCCGGGGGGATGGGCGTTGTCTACAGGGCGATGCATGCAGAAACCGGGCAGGAGGTCGCCTTAAAGGTGCTTCCACCGGGGTTGACGGATGATCCGCGACTGCTGAAGCGGTTTGAGCGGGAAATGGAGATTCTGAAAAAGCTGTCGCATCCGAACATCGTGCAGTACTTCGGGGGCGGTCTGCATGATGGCCAGCGTTGGTACGCGATGGAGTACATTGATGGCGGCTCGCTGCAGGATCTACTGAAGCGTCGGGGGCGACTGACACCGGAACAGACGCTGCAGGC
>JALQWE010000161.1 GCA_023258825.1 Planctomycetaceae bacterium
TGAGGAATGGTGGTCTGAAAACGACGCGGTGTATGCGTATCGGGGCTGGCCACATCAAACGTACGAAACAAGCCAGGCAGATTCTGGCGATCAATCCGAGCATAAACAGCCCGCCGCTTTACGTTGGCATCCGCCGCGAGGTCCGCCGAAAGGCCTCCTACCGTCCGGTCCAGTTGTCCTGCCACGCACAAAACAGCGTCCCGCTGTGATTCGAAGTCCAGACGCATACGATTCATGCGAGCGAACAAGCGATTCTCCGGATCTCGCTCCAGCAGGTCGTCCCGATGGTCAGAACTTTGCCGCCATGTTTCGGACAGGACGATTTGCCGGATCAGGTGCTTCAGCGACCAGCCATGGTCCTGGAAGTCCTTTGTGAGCCAGTCCAGTAGTTCCAGATGCGAAGGCTGCTCTGTCCGCACGCCAAAGTCACTGGGTGTCTCGACAAAGCCGCGACCGAACAGATGCATCCAGATTCGATTGACCGCCACTCGCCCCGTCAGTGGGTTTTCCCGGCTGGCGATTGAGTTTGCCAGTTCCAGACGCCCGCTGCCATCGCTGAAGTTTGCAGCGTCGGAGGCGGAAATCGCCGTCAGAAAACGTCGGGGCACGTGATCTCCCCGATTGCCCGGATTTCCGCGGCGAAAAATCACGGGCTCCTCAGGCTGCGGCTTGTCCACCAGACGCAGTGTGGAGGGTTCGTTCTTCGGCTCGTCCGAGGACGCGAAGATGCCGTACATCGAGTAGTAGTCGGCTGTGGGGATCGGGTCGAATTTGTGGTCATGGCAGCGTGCACAGGCAACCGTCAGGCCCAGCATGCCACGCGTCACCACGTCAATCCGGTCGTCGATGATGTCGTGCGGGTTGTTCAGAAATCGACGGCCCAGCGTCAGAAACCCCATGGCTGCCAATTGCCCGGGATCATCCGATCCCGGCATGCGATCCGCACTCAGTTGCCGTTTGAGAAACTCGTCCCACGGCATGTCGGCATTCAGTGCCCGAATAACCCACTCACGGTATTTCCACGCATCCGGGTACTCTCGATTTTCGTTGAAAACGTAACCCTTGGTGTCTGCATAACGCGACACGTCCAGCCAGTAGCGTCCCCAACGTTCCCCGAAATGCGGTGAGCCCAGCCATCGATCCACCAGGGCGGTGTACCACTGCGGAAACTCGCCCCGGTCGAATGCCGCCTGCGCTTCCTGCAGGTCGCGATTTTCCGGGGGCAACCCAAGCAGTGCAAACGACAGTCGTCGCACCAGCACCGTGGCAGGTGCCGACGGCGAACGCTGCAGTCCCTTTGCTGCCAGCTGTCGATCAATCAGAAAATCGATGGGGTGCCGTCCTTCCGGACAGGCGGACAGGTCCGGATTCTGAACCGGCTGAAAAGCCCAGTGCTCGCGCCATTTTTCAGCACGTCGCCGGGCTTCTGCTTCCAGGCTGGAGGTTTCGGGCCATGGAGCCCCGGCCTCAATCCAGCTTTTCACCGCCGTCAATTGCAGATCGTCCAGTTTTCCCGACGATGGCATCGCAATATCGTCCGCGGCATGCTGCAGCACCTGCCACAGTCGACTTTCCGCAGGTGCTCCCGGCACAATCAAGGCTCGATCACCGGCTTTTCCCTGCAGCACATCCTCACGACGGTCCAGCCGAATCCCATTCTCCTGCTTCGTCGGTCCGTGACACTCCACACAACGGTCCAGCAGCAACGGCCGAATAGACGTTTCAAACGCGTCATCCCCAGCGACGTCCTGCGTCGACAGCAGCAACGCCGAGGCACTGATCCACAGCGGCCAGATGCAGGCCGTCAGGGAACACAGCGTACGCCTGAACTGTGAATTCATGATGGCTTCAATTCCGCAACAAAAACAGGCAGGAAGTTCTGGCAGGCGTTCAGGGCAGGCAATGTCGCTGCCGCATTTTCAGCAAATACGGCAAACGTGTCCGATCCCTTCAAAGACCGGAAGATCCAGTGCGAGGCGGCAGCCAAATTTCACCGGGCCGCGGTGAACAACACACATACGGGATGATGCCGGTTTAAGGACAGAATGCCTGCGAACCGAAATCACCGAGTACGCTGCAGCGAAACACCGTGCCGAGATGACCGTCACCGAAAAGCATCGTACCCGGAAGGCGTAGCGGGACAACAGAAAGTTGCTGATGCGGGGGATTTCTCAGTCTCAACAGTCACCAGAAACGGCAATTTCCCGAGTTTCGCCCCCTGTTCTGGCCGAGAATCGGAAAAAACATTCAGAGATATCCTCCCCCCGAGCCGCTGAGCATGGCGGTCGGGGAGCGAGAACCTGGGCAAAAGATCCCTCACAGAATCCAAATGCCTGCCGGTCAATGCTTGTGCTCATGCTCGGTGAACAGTGCGTTTTTCGCGTCGCCACCTGCCAGCACATAGGCCATCAGATCCAGAATCTCTTCCCTCGTCAGCTTGTTCAGAACGCCTTTCGGCATCAGGCTGACATCACTCAAGGCCCGCTCTTCGATATCCGCCCTGGCGATCTCGATGACTTTCTCGGGCGCCGATGGATTGTCAATTACTTTCAACTGATCGCCAGTTTCTTCCACGACCAGTCCGGTGACGACTTTCCCCGAATTCAGAGTGATCACGTTGGATTGGTACTTTCGATCCACTTTCTTCGAAGGATTCAGGATGTGATCCAGCACATCAACCCTTGAATACTCGGTGGGCAATTTTGCCAGATCCGGCCCTACATTATTGCCCTGACCATTGAGCTTATGGCAACCGACGCAGGCGGCAGCGCGGAACAACTGCTGACCAATCGGAAAGCTGTTCGCGCGATGCGTCAGATGCATCACGTCGCCCTGAAGATCGTCCAGCTGCCATTCTGTGTTCCGACCCAGATATTTCAGGAGGTCGTCCTTCATTTCCAGTCCGGCCGAGGCGAGGTAGCCAGTGGGATCCGCTTCCCAGGCCGGCAGGTCCGCGACGACATACAAGGCACCGTACATCCGTCGCCAGTGTCCCGGATAGGTGCAGACATATGGATAAATTCCCGGCTCCTGTGGTACCTCAAAGAAAATGGAATCGGTCTGTTCCGGCTGAATCAGACGGCTGGCCACCAGCACCTTGTCTGATCGAGGAATGAACTGTCGCTCTGCCGCATCCGCATCGCGCCCGGTTGCCTCAGCCAGCTCGCCAACTTCTGCCATAGATCCCGGCATCACTACCGCGAAGTTGTGCGGCATGTTGTCCGTATTGGTCAGACGGAATTCTACAGGACGCCCAGCCTGCACGGCGATCGTCTCACGATCGTAAATCATTCGCTCGCGGACGGTCCCCAGAGCAATCAGAGGTACGACAACGGCATTCAGGTCCTTTTCAAACTGCTTGCGTTGCGCATCCGGCAGTCGGCTGCGAAGTCCAGCAGCCACGGCAAGCGCTCGTTCGGCCGGGGCCGAGTTGCGATCGCGTGGGGCCAGAGATTTCAGAAATCCCACGATTCCATCAGCCAGCGACTGCAGGGAAGCCCCCGGCCAGTCCTCGGCACGGATGGCGCTCAGGGCATCGAGCGTCACAGGGACAGACGCCTGTTCCGCAAGAAGCTGGCTGAGTACGGCTGTTTTCTCTGCTTCACGTCCGGGAATCTGCATCAGGGCGAGAACGCCCAGATCCTGTACAGTCTGCTCAGCCGCAGACACCAGCACATCTGCCGGAATCTGCTGTTTCTTTCGCCCCGGGCCACGCCAGGACATACTCAGCCCATCCCCGCCACCGTTGTCAAAGTAGGTGGCGATGATCGGATGCAACCCCTTCGTCAATCTGACACGCCCCTGTTTTTCCACCTGACCATGCAGGCCGTCGTTGTCGATCAGCAGTTCTCCGTCTATGTAGAATCGCGAACCGTCATCTGAACTGATAAAAAACGTGTACTCACCAGCCTGATCAATCCTGATCTGCCCCGTGAACATCAAGGCAAATGCGTCGCGGGTTTGCAGCACTGGCTGGTCCATCACAATCGTTGTCGCACGGCCGGTCGCGTTTGGCTTGAGCGTTTGCAGCGTTTCGCGGGCAACGTTGGAAGGATTCGGGGCGTAAAAATCAACTCGCAATCCGGGTTCCGTCAGCACGGTGGCTCCTTTTGCCCCCGCCAGTTTCGGTACCATCTCACTGAGCGGAGCAAACAGTGCCTGTCGCGCCGCCGAAGACGAAACCAGCGTTACGGAACGCAGCACGTCCTCCAGTTTCAACTGGTCCCCCTGCAGTGCTTCGAAGACGGCTGTGCCGTTTCCATCCGCACTGATCCACGCCGCAATCGCGACGCGTCGAGTTTCTCCGGACACAGCTGTGCGTGCCAGTTCGGCAATCCGATCGCGTACCTTCGACAGTTGTTCAGGCGACTGACTGGACAGCAACTGGCTGAGACTGTTCAGCACGTTGGTGCTGGCTTTGGCATTCAGGTCTTCAATCAGTGCAAACAGTTCTTCAATCTCCGCCACACCACGCAGGCCTGCCAGTCCGGCCAGGCTGCTTTGCAGAATTTCGACCGGAACGTTCTCCCGTGTCAAAATCGCACGATACACGCCCTCCGTCTTTTCCATCTTCAGGAGGTCGTCCACGCTGGCACTGGACAATGCGTACGCCTCGGCATTGCGGGACAGTTTCTTCCCCGCTGCCAGAGATTCACGGATGGCCTGATCAAGGTTGATGACCGAGCGAGCTTCGTTAATGACCCATGTCAGTTGAACGTCCTGCTCCGTCTGCATCGCGGCAAACAGAATTTCTGCGGCCAGCGGTCCCTGCAGATGAGTGGCCGCGACGACGGCTTCCGCTCGCACCTGAGGAGACGGGTCTGTTGCCAGTCGCAACAACTGCTCTTCCAGAGCCTGCCATGGAGGTGCGACCGTCTGAGCGGTTGCCTTCTGCCCACGCTGTTCATCCACAACCACCGGCACAGCACGTCCGGCACGCTGAATCGCTGCTCTTTTGGCGGCTTGTTCGCTTGCCCGAAAGGCAACATCCCGCGCTAAATCCCGCACGACTCGAACCGCTGCCGCCCGCGCGTCAGCAACCGGTGATCCCAGCAGCGATTGCAGCAGTGCGAAGTCTGGTTGTCGAACCTGCTGAGTCACCCAGAGGGCTTCCACCAGGGATCGGGCGTGGTCCGGATTTGCCACATTCCACTGAGCTTTCCAGGTATTGACCGCCGCCAACACTTCGGCCGGATTGCGTCCCGTCAACTCCAGTCGCGCACGATAACGCTCGGCCAGTGTCGGTGAGGCCAGAGTGGCGACGACCTGTGCCGTCGTGGCCTGCTTCAGGGCGACGACCGGCGTTGTTTTACGCCCGTCTGCGGTGACACGGTAAATTCGACCGTGCAGGTGGTCTCGACTGGGGTCTCGCAGATTATGCTGCATGTGGCCAATGATGGGATTCTGCCAGTCAAGCACATACAGGGCCCCATCACCACCAATTTCCATGTCGCTGGGACGGAAGTTCTGATCCGAGGAATACAGAATGGGTTCCACTTCCTTCGCGAAGAAGCCCGCCCCCTGCTTCTCAAACTGATACTGGGTCACTCCCTGAAACCCGATCACGTTGGCGATCAGCAGATTGCCCCGATTCGCCTCTGGAAAATGCGGGCTGTCGAGAATCGCAATGGCTGGAACAGGGCGAACGCGTTTTTCATACAACTGCCGCGGTGCTCCCCGGCCCGGCATGCCGATGTAATTTCCCGTTCCACCTGTGCCGTCTGTTGCAAACTGGTTGCCCCACTGATCAAACACATCTCCGTGCGGATTAGGACCAATCGGGAAGTGAAAATTGATGTCGAATGTGACCGGATCCCATTCATAAACACCAGTGCCTCCGGTGCCAAATCGCTTCACAGGTCCCCAGGGCGTTTCGAAGTTTTCTGCATGGAAAATCCCGCGGGAAAAGTAGAACTTTCCACCGGGACTCATGGCAAACGCATTGGCCGTGTGATGAGTGTCTGCAGAATCCAGCCCGTGGAAAATCCGTTCCCGAATGTCTGCCCGATCATCCCCGTCCGTGTCCTTCAGAAAGAAAATGTCCGGTGCCATCGCTACCAGAACACCACCATTCCAGAACTCAAACCCCGTGGGATTGTGCAGTCCATCAGCAAAGGTAATGCAGCGATCCGCCACGCCATCCTGGTTGTCGTCCGGGAAGATCAGCAATTTGTCATTCATCGCTTCCAGCGGGTTCCAGTGTGGATAAGTGGGCCATGCGGCCACCCAGAGTCGACCATCAGGATCCACTGCACTCTGCACTGGATTCACGAGGTCCGAAAACATCTCTTCCGATGCGAAGAGATTGACACGCATGCCGGAGTGCACGGTCATTTTCTCGATTGCTTCTTTCCCGCCGAGAAATCGGTGTTTGCCACCTTCCAGTTCACCCGGCTTGTTCGTTTCCACCACCAGAGGTTTCGGCAGGTTGGCATCGTCAGGCTCTGCCGGCTTTCCCTGAGCCGCTGCCCAGATCACGGCGTCCCGGTTTGTCGTCATCACCTGCAGAATTTCCAGTTCACGCTGCATCACTGTGAAGTTAGTCTGCCCACCGACAAACTGCAGGCCCGATCGGCCGCCAAACACGCTGTACCCATCGGTGGCTCGATAAACGTTGTGCCAGATTAGATTCTTTTTCAACACGGCGGCACGAATGAACTGCAGTCGCTGCTCGTCGGGCCCGGCACTGCCAGGCGACAGAATTGCCGCGTCAATGGCCGACGCGACGACACGATTTCCATGATCATTCAGGTGCACGCCATTCAGTGTTAGTTCCGGCAACACAACTGTTCCATCCGCCGGCTTCTCGGGATACGTGACCCCGAACCGATCGCGTCGTTGTCCCGACAGATTTCTCACAGGGCTGAAATCCCAGGTCTTCTGTGCCGAAGCTGCTCGGGTGGGTTGAAACAGATCCACAAACAACAGCTTGTTCTCCGCTGCGATCCGTGACATCTCGGCTGTATACAATTCCAGATTACGATTCTGCAGTTCACCGGCCGGCAGGTGTGGCAGTCGCAGGTCTTCAAACCACGTGGGAGAACACAAAACCAGCGTTGGAGCACTTTCGCCGTTGTACTTCTGTGAAAGCGTGTGCTGGATGAACTGCGTGAGATTCTGACGGAATCCCGCCAGTCCGGCTTCCCCACCCCAGGATTCGTTGTAGCCGAAACAGGCAATGATCACGTCGGCACCCACACGTGTCAGCCACTCGTCCGGTGAGCCGAAATTGTCGGAGCGCGGACGCTCGGTCAACGAATCGCCGCTGAATCCCAGATCCCGAAAGACCAGTTTGTGTTCGGGATATCGGTAGTGCAGCATGGCCTCCAGATAGCCGCTGTGCTGCATACGGTCTGCCAGCGTATTGCCGATGACTGCAATCTGATCGCCAGGTTTCAGAACCAGCGTTGATTGAGCGGTCGCAGAGGGCAGACTGAGGCAGAAATGAACAAGCACCAGAACGGCAGGCACGAGGACGCGGCGAAAAACACGGCAGGCTGACCGCATGGAAGACTCCAGTGTGGGGCAGAAACGGCAGGTCTCAAACTCCACGAAAGCTTCTCAGGTTCCGGCGGCGAGTCAAGTGACCCGGGAAGGTGCGGTCCCACCGAGTAGTTTTGTTTGCCAGGGCTGGATTAGAACCACGGATGGGCTGGGCGGGCGACGTTTCATTTGAGCTGTGGGAGTATGCGAATCTATTTCACGCTTTCCCTTCTGTGGATGTTTGGGTTTTGGAACCACGGATGGACGGGGATAACCACGGATGGACGAGGAGGGTGAAGATCTATCTGAACCGCGGGACG